>NZ_JBSFLQ010000052.1:0-43328 GCF_053599115.1 Streptomyces sp. NPDC001020
GTCTTCCCGTCGGGCGTGCGAAGGAACTCGAGATACGGGCCGATGCCCTTGGCGGAGCGCAACCGCGCATGATCGTCGGTCACCTCGTGCGCACGCTTCGCCGACCCGTCCGGGCCTGGCCAGGAAGGACATGACGGAACCGCCGTACCGTGCACCCAAGCAGCAGCGGGGCAAAGACGGCGTCCGGAATTCACACTGCGGAACGGCAGCGCAAGGGCGGGAATTACCGGGGATCACAACGCACTGCGGACGCGGGAGAATGTTTCGGCCACGAGGTGTCCTGGCGCAATCTCTCCGTCCGGCACACCATTCCTTTCGTCCCAGGTGATTTCCGCCGTCCCCATGATTGTGGACCGGCGTTCGGGACGGTGGCATCTCCCGTGTTGCTCTTCCGTCACCTGCCGCGCAGGTCCTCGGAGTCCCACCAGCCGGGATGGTCCCGGTACCAGGCCACCGTCCGGGCCAGTCCCTCCTCGAAGGGGACGGAGGGCTCGAAGCCCAGCTCCTCGCTCAGCTTGGCGCCGTCCAGCGAGTACCGCCGGTCGTGCCCCTTGCGGTCGGCGACCGGCCGGACCCGGTCGGGACCGGCTCCGCACAGGGCGAGGAGACGTTCGGTCACCTGCCGGTTGGTCATCGGCGTGCCGCCGCCGACGTGGTACACCTCTCCGGCGCGACCCTTGGTGAGGATCAGCTGGAGCGCCCGGCAGTGGTCGTCCACGTGGATCCACTCGCGCACATTGGTGCCGTCGCCGTAGAGCGGCACCGACTTGCCGGCGAGCAGCCGGGTGGTGAAGAGCGGGATCAGCTTCTCCGGATGCTGGTGCGGCCCGTAGTTGTTCGAGCACCGGCTCACGGAGACGTCAAGACCGTGGGAGCGCCAGTACGCCCCGGCGATCAGATCGCTGCCCGCCTTCGTCGCCGCGTAGGGCGAACTCGGCTCCAACGGCCATCCCTCGGTCCACGAGCCGTCGTCGATCGAGCCGTACACCTCGTCGGTCGACACATGGAGCACCCGGGGGACCTCCGCGTGCAGGCACGCCTCCAGGAGCGTCTGGGTCCCGGCCACGTTGGTCCGCACGAAGGCCGCGGGGGCGGCCAGGGAGCGGTCGACGTGGGACTCGGCGGCGAAGTGCACCACCGCGTCGTGCCCCGGCAGCAGGTCGAGCAGGGTCGCCGCGTCGCAGACGTCGCCCCGGACGAAGGTCATCCGGGGATGGGCGGCGGGCAGGTTGCCGCGGTTGCCGGCGTAGGTGAGCAGGTCGAGGACGGTGACATGGGCGTCCTCGTAGCCCGGATACTCCCCCTTGAGCAGGGCACGCACGTACGCCGAGCCGATGAATCCGGCACCGCCGGTCACAAGGATCCTCATCGCCGCCGCCTCACCGGGCCGTCTGGAGGCGCACACTGGCGTGGTCGCCGACCATCAACCGGTGGCGCGGTTCGCGGCCGGACGTCACCTGGGCCGCCCGGCCGATCACGGAGCCGTGGAGTCCTCCGACACCGTCGACGGTCGCGGACTCCAGCACGATCGAGTACGACACCTCGGAACCGCTGATCACACAGTCGTCGCCGATGGTCGTGTCGGGGCCGACGAAGCTGTCCTCCACGACGGTGCCGCTCCCGATGCTCACCGGACCGGTGATGACCGAGTTGACCACCCGGCTGTCGGTGCCGATGCGGACCGCCCCGGTGATCCGGCTGACGTCGTCGACCTTGCCCGCCACCACGGGCACGAGCCCGCGCAGCATCTCCCGGTTGCACTCCAACATGTCGTCGACGCTGCCCATGTCGCGCCAGTAGCCGGTGTACCGGGAGGCGCGGACGTCGTGGCCGTGGTCGACGAGCCATTGGACGGCGTCGGTGATCTCCAGCTCGCCGCGGTCGCTCGGGCCGATTGCGGCGACGGCCTCGTGGATGTGCGGGGTGAAGACGTACACGCCGATCAGCGCGAGATCGCTGCGCGGCCGGGCCGGCTTCTCCACCACCCGCACGACCCGGTCACCGGCGCCGAGTTCGGCCACGCCGAAGGCGCGCGGGTCCGCGACCGGCTGGACGGCGAGCCGGGCGTGCGCCGGCCGCTCGCGGACGTCGCGGAGGATGCCGCCGATGCCCTGCGGGAGCATGTTGTCGCCGAGGTACATCACGAAGTCCTCGTCGCCGAGGAAGTCCCGTGCGACGGACACCCCGTGGGCGAGGCCACGGGGTGCGTCCTGCCGGAGGTAGGTGAGGCGCAGGCCCATGGCGCGGCCGTCGCCGAGCGCCGCCGCGATGTCGTCGGCGTACCCGCCGACCACGACACCGATGTCGGTGACGTCCTGGGCCCGCAGGTCCTCCAGGATGTGCACCAGAACGGGCTTGTTGGCCACCGGTATGAGCTGCTTGGGCATGGTGTGGCTGAACGGCCGCAGCCGGGTCCCGGTGCCGCCGGCGAGCACGAGGGCCTTCACGACACGGCCTCCGTCCCCGGCGCGGACCGCGACACGGGCTCCGTGGCGGGCGCCGCGGCCGACGGTGCGGTCCGGGTTCGGCCGTAGACCAGGCGGCGCAGCAGCGCGTCCAACGGGCCCTGACGTCCGGCGCGTTCCAGCGCGACGGCGACGGTGACGACGGTCAGCCAGACCGCGACGGCGATGGCGGCGGCCCCGGTGGCGTGGATGTGGTCGCCGACACCGAAGGCGACCCGGGCGAGCACCAGCGCGAGCAGCGAGGACTGGAGCAGATAGCTCGTCAGCGACCGGCGGCCGACCGCCGCCAGCGCGCCACCCACCCGTCCCGGGCGGAGCCCGCGGTCCTGAAGTCGGGCGACGTACAGACCGAACAGGGCCGCGTAGGCGAGCCCTCCGCCGAACCCGGTGATCACGTGCTCACCGGTCACCAGGCCGGTGGCCACGTCGCCGGGCTGCCAGACCCCGGCGCCGACGAGCGCCAGCGGCACACCGCCGAGCACGGAGACGGCCCCGCCCCAGACCGCCACCCGGGTGAGCAGCGTCCGGTGGGCGGCCGGGTCGTCCAGGTACCGCTTGCGGGCGGCCCACGCGCCGACCAGGATCGCGGCCGGGATCGGCCAGCCGATGAGGATGTGCACCGAGGCGAACGGCACCTGGGTCAGACGCTCGCCCAGCGCCGCCGTGTAGTCGTGGGCCCAGACCGTGCCCCGCGCCGTGGCCGGATCGGTCTTCTCCGTAGCGATGGCGACCGACAGCAGCACGGCGAGCACGGCGCCCAGCGCGGCGCTGATCGCGATGCCCCGCCCCAGCGCGCGGTCCCCGCGCAGGAAGAGCCAGCCGAACACGAGCGCCGCGACCCCGTAGGGCGCGAGGATGTCCGCGGGGAAGATCAGCACGAAGTGGACGAAGCCGAAGAGCACGAGGAACAGACCCCGCCTGCGCAGCAGACGTCCCGCGGCGCGCCCGGACGTGCCGGCGGCGCGCTGGCGGAGCACCAGCATGGCCATGCCGTAGCCGAAGAGCGCGGCGAACATCGGATAGGCGCGGTTGTCGACGAGGTCGAGGCCGAGGAAGGTGATGGTGCGGTCGAGCGTGTCACCGCCCTTCGGGTGCGTCACGGGGCCGGGGTCGGCGCCCGTGACGTACATCGGCGCGTGCGCCAGTGCGATGAGCAGCAGCATGAAGCCGCGGGCGATGTCGGGTGCCGGGGAGCGTTCGGCGGCGGTCACCCCCCGGCGTCTGACCGGCGTGGTCACAGTCCTGCGGGTCGCCATGGGGTCCTCCCAGGGATGGTGTCTGGCTCCGGGCCCGGCCCGGCCGGCCGGGCCGGATCCCCGCGACCGGGCATGGGCTTTCTGCTCACCGGGACAGGGCCCGGCAGGCGGCGTAGTCGGGCAGCAGGCCCGCCGCCCGCGCCTGCGCGAGGGTCGGCGCGACGGTGTCCCGTTCGGACATGACCGGTTCGATCCCGTCCGGGAGGGACAGCCCCAGCTCCGGATCGAAAACGGAGAGCGCGAGCTCGTTCGTGGCGACGTAACCGCTGGTCAGCATGTATGACATGACCGTGTCGTCTTCCAGCGCGACAAAGGCGTGGCCGACACCGACCGGGAAGTACATCGCCCGGAAGTCCACCTGGTCCATCAGGACCGCGTCCCACTTCCCGTAGGTCGGGGAGCCGACGCGGATGTCGACGACGATGTCGAGCGCGGCGCCGCGTGCGCAGTACACGTACTTCGCGGTCCCCGGTGGCGTCACCGTGTAGTGGATGCCGCGGACCACTCCGCGCTTCGAGCGGCTGTGGTTGGTCTGCGCGGCGACGAAGCCGCGGTGGCCGGTCGCCTTCTCGAACGCGTCCCCCTGGAACGGCGAGACGAACAGGCCGCGTTCGTCGGGGAAGACAGTCGGGGTGAACTCCACGGCTCCCTCGACGGCGAGTTCGCGTACTTCCATGACTCCTCCGGGGGCAGGACCCGTCGCGGACGGCCGACGGGAAGGACGGGGAAGGTGGCCGGCCACAGCACTAGAGCGCCGCCAGCACCTCGTGCAGGGCGTCGATCACTCGCTCCTGCTCGGCTACGGCGAGCGAGGGGTACATGGGGAGCGAGAAGATCTGGCCCGCCAGTGCCTCGGTGACCGGCAGGGACCCGGCCGGCACGCCGAGGCCGGCGAAGCCGGTCATGGTGTGCACCGGCCACGGGTAGCTGATGTTGAGTTCGATGTCCCGCTCGCGCAGCGCCGCCATGATCCGGTCCCGTTCGGGGTGGCGCACCACGTACACGTAGTACACGTGGTCGTTCCCGGGGGCGAGGGCGGGCAGCACCAGGTCGGTCCCGGCGAGGCCCTCGGCGTACCGCTTGGCGACGGCGCGCCGGGCGGCGATGTAGGAGTCGAGCCGGGTGAGCTTGCGGCGCAGGATCTCCGCCTGTACCTCGTCGAGGCGGGAGTTGTGTCCCGGGGTCTCGACGACGTAGTAGCGCTCCTCCATGCCGTAGTAGCGCAGCCTGCGCAGCCGGCCGGCGGTCGCCTCGTCGTGCACCAGCACCGCGCCGCCGTCGCCGTAGGCCCCGAGGACCTTGGTCGGGTAGAAGGAGAAGGCGGCCGCGTCGCCGGTGGTGCCGGCCAGGATCCCGTCGTGCCGCGCTCCGTGCGCCTGGGCGCAGTCCTCCAGCAGGACGAGGCCGTGCTGCTCGGCCAGGGCCCTCAGCGGTGCGGTGTCCACACACTGCCCGTAGAGGTGCACCGGCAGCAGGCAACGGGTGCGTGCGGTCACGGCGGCGGCCACCTGCGAGGTGTCCATGAGGTACGTGTCGGGGTCGACGTCCACGAAGACGGGCGTGGCGCCCACCGCGTCGATGGCGACCACCGTCGGCGCCGCCGTGTTCGAGACGGTGATCACCTCGTCGCCGGGGCCGACGCCGAGGGCCTGGAGCGCGAGCTTGACGGCGTTGGTGCCGTTGTCTACGCCGACGCAGTGCGGCATGTCGTGGTAGGCGGCGAACTCCCGCTCGAAGCCGTGGCTGCTGGCGCCGAGGACGAGCCGGCCGGACGAGAAGACGGTCTCGACGGCGTCGAGGAGGTCCTTGCGCTCGGCGGCGTACTCCTCCAGGTAGTTCCACACTCGGGTGGTCATGTGCGGTCCGCTCCTTCCTTCACGCCGAGGAACAGGCCACGGCCGGACTGGGAACCCTCGACGTACTCGGTGGCGAACCCCGCGTCGCGCAGCGTCCGCTCGTAGAGCGCGCGGGGGAAGAGCTGGTGGACGTAGGACTCGCTGAAGTGCCGGGCCCCGGACTTGGGGTCGGCGACGACGTAGTGGACGTCCATGCGCGAGGCGTCCCCCTCGCGGGTGGTGTGCGAGAGCCGGGTGACAGTGCGGTGGTCGGGCCGCAGGACGTCCGCGGCGACGTACCCGTCGATGAACGTCTCGGGGAACCACCACGGTTCGACGACCACGACGCCGCCCGGACGCAGGTGGCGTGCGAAGCACCGCATCGTGCCGCCGAGTTCGGACGGGTCCTGGTGGGCGACCGCGGCGAACAGGCAGACCACGGCGTCGTAGGTGCGCCCGAGATCGAAGGCGCGCATGTCCCCCTGGTGGAGGGTGGCCTCGGGCAGCCGGTCCCGGGCGACGCCCAGCATCGCGTCGGACAGTTCGACCCCCTCGGCGCGGTCGAACATGCCGAGGAAGTGACGCAGATGCCCGCCCGTCCCGCAGGCGACGTCGAGCAACGAGGAAGCCCCGGGCAGACGCTCGCGGACCAGCCCCGCGATGTACTCGCTCTCGCCCGGGTAGTCCTTGCCGCGCAGGGTGTACACGAGGTCGTAGATCTCGGCGAACTCCGTTCCGTACACGGTTCTTCTCCTCAGCTGTCGGACGTCGTGGCGTCGGCGAGGGCGGCCACGGTTCGCTCGAGCGCCGTGTGCAGCGGGATCCGGGGCCGCCAGCCGGTCACCGATCGGAAGGCGGAGGAGTCGATGGTCACGCTCCGGAAGTCCGTGGCCGGCGCGGTCGGCGGCGGTTCAACGGAGACGACGGGCACCGGCGGGCGGCCGAGCCGGGCGGCCACCAGGTCGGCCACCGTGCGGCAGACGTCGCCGAGCGGATCGCCCCTCCCGGCGCCGAGCAGCCAGTGCCGACCGACCAGGGCGTCCGCGTGGCCCAGCGCCACGACGAACGCCTGGGCCACGTCCTCGACATGCACGAGGTCCCGCTTGACCGTGCCGTCGTGCCAGAGGGTGAGCGGCTCGCCGGCGAGGGCGCGCCGCACCATGAAGGACACCACGCCCCGGTCGGCCGCGTGCGGGGCGTCGACATGACCGAAGACCGTCGGGAGGCGCAGACTGACGCCGCGCACCGCCCCGGCCGCGGTGGCCTCCTTGAGGACCTGCTCGGCGGCGAGCTTCTGTTCGTCGTAGACGGTGTACGGGGCGTCGGGCTCACTGCCGTCGAGGGGCCGGTCGTCGGTCAGACCGACCTGGGAGGCGGCGCCGGCGTAGAGGACCAGCGGGGGCGGCCCGGCGCGCCGCTCGTGCCCAAGGGTCCGGCAGAGGTTCTCCATCACGCCGACGTTGGCGGCGCGGGCGGCCGGGTCGCTCTCGGCCGCCCGCCAGCCGCCGCTGTGCATGACGAGGTGGACGACGACGTCCGCGCCGGCCACCGCGTCCGCGAGCTCCCGCGCACTGGTGAGGTCGGCCAGGCGGGTGTCCACGGTGGCGTCCGGGCGATAAGGGACGCTGCTGGGACGACGGGCGACGGCCCTCAGCCGCACCGGGTGGCGGGCCAGGGCGGCAGTCACGGCGGAGCCTACGAATCCTGAGGCGCCGAGGACGACGACGTCGAGCGGTCGGTGCGGGCCGTGTCCGGCCGCGCCCGGGCGTCGGGCCGTGGTGGTCATGAGGACTCCCCCCGCCCCGTCTCCCCCGTGCCGGGGTGCAGCAGGGCGTGCAGACAGGCCAGCAGGCTGCGTGCCTGCATGGTCACGTAGTGGCTGTGCCGCAGCAGGCCGGAGAGCTGGGCCGGCGTCAGCCAGCGGTAGCCCGGCAGGTCGGGACGTGCGTCGGTCTCGACGATCAGATGGCGGCTGCGGGTGTGGAACAGCCGGCCCCCCTCGTCCGACAGGACGACGTCGAAGAGGATCCGCTCCGGTCCGGCGGCCAGCACCTCGTCGAGGAACGGCGGCCGCTCGTCCTCGGGCTGTCCGCCGTCCGCCCGCGGCGTGCACTGCACGGTGGGGCCGAGTTCGACGACGTCCACGAAGCCCGGCTCGACGCGCTGCTGCACGAGCACGTGCAGCACGCCGTCGAGGCGGGTGACGAGGAAGGCCACCAGACCGGTGCCGTGCGCGGCGATCATGGGCTGGCCCCACTCGGCGACCTCGCGGCCGGCGGCCTTCACCCGGACGCCGATCACGTCGAAGTAGTGGCCGCTCTCGTGGCTGATGGCGAGCGGGTCGCGCCGCCACTGGCGCAGCAGCGGCAGTGGCAGGCTTTCGGTGGCGACCTCGATGCGGCTGCGGGCGTCGGTGATCCAGCTGAGGACGCTGGCCGTGGAGAGAGCGTGAGTCTGGGGGACGGACTCCGGCCCGGCGGGCTCGAAGGGCAGGCAGGCGAGGACACTGCGGGAGTCCATGCTCACCAGGTCGTCGAAGCGGAGCAGGCCGAGCAACTCGCCGAGCGGCAGCCACCGGAAGCCGTCGATCGCCTCGACCTCCGAGGTCACCTCGACGATCATGTTGCGGTTCCGCTTTCGCAGGAACCAGGAGCCCTGTTCGGACTGCCGTGAATCGGCGATGACCCGGTGCGGGGAGGTGTCGCGGAAGTATTCGAGATAGGGAACCGCTTTTCCGCGATGCACACCTGTGAAATTACTCCGGGTGGCCTGGACGGTGGGCGAGAGCTGTAATCCGTTGATGTTCCCGGGTTCCGCTTTCGCCTGCATGAGGCAGTGCAGTACACCGCCGGTCCGGCGCACGAGAATTCCGAGTATTCCCGTCTCCGGCTGGTTGATGATGGGCTGATCCCACTCCTCGACGGCGCCGCCGACATGGCGCGTGCGGATCCCCTCGACGGAGAAGAACCGGCCGCTGTGGTGGGTCAGAGC
Organism: Streptomyces sp. NPDC001020; assembly: GCF_053599115.1. Taxonomy (NCBI): domain Bacteria; kingdom Bacillati; phylum Actinomycetota; class Actinomycetes; order Kitasatosporales; family Streptomycetaceae; genus Streptomyces; species Streptomyces sp. NPDC001020. The sequence goes on from NZ_JBSFLQ010000052.1 coordinate 8,548, forward strand.
AGGTGCGTCGGAGGCACAGTGCCATCCACTGACGGAGGCGAGCGGGACCCTCTCGACATGGGTGTAGATGCTCTTGCGGGCGTCCTCGAACCAGTTCCGGAAAGCTGAAGGAACGGATGGAGAATCACCCATGGATTCATTCATCAGCAACTCTCGGGGACTAGGCCGGGACTGCGGCGGCGCTTTTCGTGTTGCCTGATTTTCTCGCAGTCCACGGCCGTGTGGCGTCTCCCAGATTGCTCATACCGGGCAGCGGGGAAATTCCATGCCGTGGCCCGGCGGCCGGCCGCGGCGAGCGGCCGGCCGGATCATTCCGGGACGCCGGTCAGATGGTGACAGTGACTTTCGTGGACCCACCGCTCCCACTCCTCCGGGGACCACCCGCGCTCGGTGACCAGCAGGTGGTACAGCTCGGGGCCCAGGAGGGCGTACGAGATGTCGACGGCCCGCTCCGGTGTGAGTCCCTCACGCAGCGCCTTCTTGGCGACCAGCGAGTCCACGAAACGCCGCTGGACCACCTGCCGCTGACGCTTGTTCGCCTCCCACAGCTCCGCGCCGTCGCCGCTGGTCGTCGCCGCGTTGCGCAGCACCTCCAGCAGCGGTCCGACGCGCTCGTAGACGACGCGCGTCAGATGCACCTGGAGCCGTAGCTGCTCACGCGGGTCCTCGGCCTCCAGGGCCTCGACGACCTGGGGGCGCTCCAGGGTCGGCACCGGGTCCTCGTCGCCCGCTATGTGAACGTCGATGAGCTCCTTGAGGATCTGCTGCTTGCTCCCGAAGGAGAAGTAGATCGTCTGGACGGCGACCTTCGCCTCACGGGCGATGGAGTCGATGGTCGTCGCCCCGTAGCCGTGTTCGATGAACAGCCTCATCGCGGCCTCGAGCATCCGGTTTCGGGTCTGCTGGGCCTTGAGTCGGCGGCCGGGGGACTTGCTCACCATTCGTCGATCACTTCCTCGTCACTGCTTGGCGTCCGGCGCCACTGGGTGGGAGCGGAGGACCGCCGGGCCGACCGCCGCCGCACCGGCGGACCAGCCAAGTATGACGGGCGGCCGCCGGCCGGGGCGGACGGCCCCGCCCGCGGGCGGGACGCTGCGGAAGGCGGCGGTCAGTCAAGGGCACCGCCCGCCGGGGACCGTCGCGCCGCGAGCAGCGATCGGACGACCCGGTCCGGACGGAACACCGCGGCGGGCTTGGCCAGCAGGTGCTGCACGTCGAGCATCACCCGGTGCGCGGGCACGGAGACATGGCTGGCGAGCATGGCCTGCCGGACGTAGCGATTGACCAGGTCGGTGCCGATCCCTTTGGCCCCGACCGTCTCCGGGTACATGAAGTCGCTGCTCGTCGACGTCCGCCACGGCGTGTCGATCACCCGGGCGGCCGCGCGGTAGTAGCGGCGCGCCATCGCGGGCGTCGCCGCCTTGTGGCGGTCGAGGGAACGGGCGAGGGCTACCGCTTCCATGGTGGCCGCGGTCATGCCCTGGCCGTACAGCGGGTTGAAGCTGCAGATGGCGTCACCGAGGGCGACGAAGCCCTCGGGCACCTTCTTCAGCCGCTCGAACCACCGCCTGCGGGCGGCCGGGTACGTGAAGCGCACGGCGTCGCCGTCCTCCACGGGCTTGGTGCGGGCCAGCAGGTCGGCCACGATCGGGGTGGGCAACTGCTCGGCGAAGTGGGCGAACCCCTCGGGGTCGACCGGGGCGTGAGCCCGGTGCCATCCGCCGAGGGTGACGATCCAGCGGTCGCCCTCCACCGCGAAGACGGCCGCGGCGCGCTTGTCGCGCGGCGGCACGGCGGACATGAGGAACAGCAGCCCCCCGTCCTGCAGTTCGCCGCCGGCGCGATGCATCATCCGGGTCGTGTAGCCGACGTCGATCTTGACGGTCGTGGTCCTGGGCGCCGGGCAGTCGAGTTCCTCCAGCCAGCGGTCGGTCCGTCCGGCACTGCGGCCGGTGGCGTCGACGACGAGGGAGGCGCCGAGGCGGGCGCCGTCGTCCAGGTCCACGCCCAGCACACGGCCGGACACGCCGAAGAGGCCGCTGACCGCGGTCTGGTCGCGGATCTCGACGTTGGGCAGGCCCGCCACCCGGCGACGGACGGCGTGCTCCAGGTACGCCCGTGTGAGGCTGATCCCGAGCTGCCCGCTCTCGAACCGACGGCGCAGCGCGCCCATCTGGTGGAAGAGCAGGTCGTACCCGGGGTCGAAGGGCACCGCGCCGCCGGCGATCAGCTCGTCGGTGAGGCCGGGGAAGAGCTGGTCCAGCTTCTGGCGCCCGCTGATGAGCAGCGCGTGGGCGTGCGGGCTCTGGGGCACTCCTCTGCGGTCCGCCGCGGTTTCGGGGAGCGTGTCCCGGTCGAGGACCGTGACCGACTCGAACCTGCTGGACAGCGTGCGGGCGGCGACCAGGCCCCCGATCGACCCTCCGATGATCACCGCGTGTCCGCCGATGACGCCCACGTGCCCTCCCCAGAACGACAGCGAATACGGCGCGGACGCACCGTTCGGCACATTCTCGGCGCCCTCTCGCGAATATGTCTTCTCCAGGGTTGCCCAGCCAACGGTGTTGCTCTCAGGAGGCGAAGAGTTCGGGGAGTGCAGCGCCGATGGTGGCGCGTTCGCGGTCGAAAAGCCGGACCCGGGAGGGTGGTTGGAGAACCAGGTCGACGATGACGTCCGAGCCGGGGGAAATATAGAAGGGTCCGGCCGTGCCGACCGCGATGGGCTGCTTTCCACCGCCCGCCCGGCGGGAAACCGCCTGAATGTGCCAGAGCCCTTCGGGGACGTATTCGATGCACCACGTCCCTTTTCCCTGGTTCATTCGGCAGCAACGGGCCGGCCGGTCCTGCCGGGTCAGCGGCGGAATGGCCGCGACGTATACCGGTTCACCCTCCTGGCCATCGCTGCGGAAAATCCTTCCGCGGAACGAACCGTAGGCGAAAGGCGCATCATCCTTGCGGCCCGCCGTGAAATAGACGGCGTCGGGGCCCAGTTGCGCAAGTCGCCGGAAACGCCCGGGTGAGACACCGACGCTCCGGGTGAACCTCGTCGTGAAGGTCCCGAGGCTGGAGTACCCCACCTGGACCGAGACGTCCGCGACGCGGTCGGAGGTGAACAGCAGCTTGCGCTTGGCCACCTCCTGCCGCACGGCCGTGAGGAAACGCGCCGGCGGCAGTCCTGTCTCCTGACGGAAGATCCGCGCCATGTGGAAGGAGCTCAGGCAGGCCGTGTCGGCCAGGATCCCGAGGGACAGTTCCTCGTCGTACCGGTGGCGTATCGCTTCGACGACGCTTTCGATCTCGGGCCGCATTCAGGACTCCCCGTGAGGTGAAACACGCGCCTGCGCATCCGCCTCGGAACCGGGGCCCGCCAGGGACGGGACGGACCTGCGGCGGAGGTGCCGATATTCGTCGAGCCGCTGGTCACCGCGGGGCGCCCGAGCGACTTGCCTGTAAGCGTAGTGTACCTCTAGAGTCCGACACGAGACAATGACTCTAGAGAGGGACTTGGCCATGACCGTCGTCCGGATCACGCGCTTCAAGACCGACCCCGCCAACGATGCCGAGATGATCGACAAGCGGGCCACTCTCATCGCCGCGGTCCGCGAGTCCTTCCCGGGACTCACCGAGGCTCGTCTCGGCCGGCTCGAGGACGGCACCTGGGTCGACCACTGGTACTGGGAGTCCACCGAGCACATGCAGAAGGCGCTGGCGGCCGCGCCCACCATCCCGGAGGCGGGTCCGGCGTTCGCACTCACCACCGACTCCACCGCCGAGTCGGCGGAGATCATCTCCGTCATCTGACCGGTCGGCGCCCGTACAGCAGCCTCTGCCCGCGCGATTCCTCGTGCGGGCAGAGGCATTTTCATTTCCCTGATGAACCCGGCGGCGGAAGCGGGCATCCCCCGCCGCAATGTGTCGCACTGGATCAATGCGACATCGCTTCGCCGGACAGCCTGAGCTTCCTCCCGCGAACAGACGCGAAAAATTCACCGAACAGGCACAGAGGCGCATGCGCACCAAACCCGACATCGCTGCCATACCTTGTCGTCGAAGTGCCTCCGGGAGGGAACCGCAAGAATGAAGAAGACATCGACACATGCCCTCTGCGAGGCTCTGCGAATAAGGCAGTCCAAGGCCGCCATTAAGGCTCCCCCGTCTTCCACAGAGACCGGGACCCAAAGCGGCGAAATCACGCACACAACGTGAGAACCAACGCGCCACCCCCCACTGATCGCGCATACGGGCCAAGCCTCCCAGCAGCGCCCGGCCGGAATGTTCTGCCCGCTCTTCTGACGACTGTCCCGTAATCCCTGGCGGGCGCCAGGGATTACGGGACGGCCCTTGGAAACCGGAGCATCTCTCCGCCAGGCCGCCCGGAGGTCCAGTTCGACGCGCGACGCTTCGCGCTGCACGGACACTTCTGCATCACGGACTTCCACAAGAAGAATCCACAAGGGGCCACCATGGAGTACGCAATACAATGCGCAGTGAAAACAATCCGTGAACGGTACTTCGAGCCGCTCACTCTGGACGAGCTGGCCCACGCCGCCATGGTGAGCAAATTTCACTTTCTCCGCTCCTTCCGGCGCATCACCGGCGTCACCCCGGGTCGTTTCCTCAGCGCGATCCGACTCCATGAGGCGAAGATCCTGCTGCTCACCACGGACCTCAATGTGAGCGACATCGGCGCGCAGGTGGGGTACAGCAGCACCGGCAGCTTCACCCGGCGATTCAGCGAGTCCGTGGGCTGCTCCCCGACCCAGTACCGCCATTCCGGGTACGCCGGGAACCCTCCGGTCGACCCGGGGATCGCTCTTGCGGGCGAGGGGCTCGCCGAGCGGGCGCCGGACGTCGAGGCCGAACAGGACCGGGAGGAGGAGCGGGGCTTGGTCACCGGCGTGGTGAAGTCGCCGGGCAGGACCGCATCCGGCATTTACATCGGCGCCTTCGAGAGCCCGATCCTGGAGCGCACCCCCGCCGCCTGTGCCGTCGTGGCACGCTCCGGGCAGTTCCGCATCACCGGTGTGCCACAGGGGACCTGGTACGTGCACGCCGTCGCCCGGGGCCCGCGCACAGGCGCCCCCGGCGAATCGGAGGCGCACCAGTTACTCGTCGGCACGGCAGGTCCCGTCACCGTGGGACCGGCCGCCGGCACCCCGATCGTGCAGATGACCCTGCACCCGCTGGGGTGGGCCAACCCTCCGGTCCTCTTCGCCTTCCCCGAGGACCCGGCGGCCTGACCGGCCGTCCACCACCGACACGGGGGCCGGTCCGAAGGTGCGGCGCACCTTCGGACCGGCCCCTCTTCCGTGCCGCCCGGGGCGGCTCCGGGAGCCGCGGAAGCCGGATCAGAAGGCGTACTCGCCGAAGCGCCCCCAGGCGACGAAGACCGCGGCCGCCAGCAGGACGACGTTGACGACGACGGCCGGCGCCTCCGAGCGCCGGATGTGGACGACGGCGGCCGCGACCATCGTCACCGCCAGACCGGTGGCGGCGACGGGTACGAGCACCGGGGCGACATCGAACACGGCGGGGAGCACGAGGCCGAGCGTTCCGAGCACCTCCACCGCGCCGATGCCCTTGACCGCACCGTCGGAGAAGTCCGCGGCCCACGGCATGCTGCCGGCCGCGAGCTCCGTGCGGGGCTTCATGACCTTCAGCAGCCCGACGGCAGCGAACAGCAACGCGAGGACTCCCGCTACGATCCACAGGGTGGTGTTCATCTCTCTCTTACCTCTGCTCTCTCTTCGTGATCAGGGATCAGCTGGTTCCCCCGAGGGCGGGCGAGGGCCCCGGCACGGATCCTGATCCGGGCCGGGGCCGTGTCATCTCGTGCGGACGGCCGTCACACCTCCCCCTCGATGTGGGAACGGATGAACGCGTGAGCCCTTTCGCCGATCGCCCGGCCCAGTTCCCAGGAGGCCTCGATCGCCGGCATGAAGTGGACCCCGCCGTGGAACCTGCTGAGCCCACAGTCCCTGGTCCAGTCGGTCCAGGAGGTCCAGCGCAGCTTGATCTCCTGATGGGGTGTCACTCCGGGCTCGACGACGGACGAACCGGCGGCGCGGGTCACCGTGATGTCCACCGCGTCCGTCCCGAGGAACCGGCGGGAGGCCTCCGCCTCCGCCGAGCACAGGGAGGTCGAACCCGACGGGTACTCGGGATGGTCGGGTGTGGCCAGGTAGCTCTGCCACTGGTCGGCGGGGATGGATACGGTCCCCCGGCCCGGGCCGCCCCAGGCGCGCACCGGCTGCTTTCCGTAGACGTGACGGATCGCGGTGTGCGGGCGGACGGAGTCGTAGAGCACCTTGTTGTACCAGGCGAAGACGCTCGCGTCGAAGGTGGCGGTGTCGGCCACGGTGTGCAGGTGCACCCAGCCGTCGAGGTCGAGTCCGGCCCCCACGGATCCGACGGCTGCCCCCAGACTCAGGAACTTGTCGTCGAACATCTCGCACTTCATCTTCTGCTCGTCCGTCAGCCGCGCCGACGCGGCGAGGATGTCGTCCACCTGGCGCCGGTACTCCACGCGGTTTCGGTGGTCGCTCGCCCTCGGCACGGGGGCCCGGAACTTCGCCGGGTCGCTGTACGAGTAGGGCCGCACCCGGGCCAGTTGCGGTGTCACGAACTGCTGCACCTGGAAGATCCCGTTGCCCCGGGTCACGACGAGCGGCTGCCACCGTGAAGGGTTTCGCACCTGGTAGGCCGTGTTCTCGGGCTGGTACCCGGTGTAGTCCTCGTAGGGTCGGCGGTTGAACTCGCGCCCACCGTGGTCGCCGAGCTGGTTCATGCCGTCGTGCAGCCGACTGTCGAGGACCGACCTCGCCGCGAGGTTGCCGATGCCGATGGGCGAGGTGGTGTTCTCCTGGTTGTCGTCGGGGTCCATGCCGACCGAGGCCATGGTGTCCCGCCAGAGCTGACGATGACCCGGCAGCAGCGCCAGGTACATCCGGTAGGAGGCGTAGAGCAGCGCGATGTTCTTGTTGCGGTAGGTCTTCGCCTCGGACGCGGGGCGGCGCCCCAGGTTGGAGTGGATTCCCACCGCCGTCGGGTGGTACGGCGCGATGGCGTCGAACCAGGCGTGCGCGACGAGGTTCGAGAAACGGATGATGAGCGAGGCGTCGCTGGGCCCGACAGCCGCGCGTGCGGGGCCTCCGGCGACCGGGCCGAAGACGTCGAGCGCGGCGTTGCCCCGGTCGAAGTCGAAGTTCTGAAGCCCCGCGGCGGCGGCCCGGCCGGTCGCGGCGGCGGCCTGCCCGGGAACGGCGACGAGCCCTCCGGCGGCGGCGATCCCGGCTCCCCCCGCGATGCCCCGCAGCACGGTCCGGCGCTCGACCCCCGGTCTTCCGCTCGCTGTCCACATCTTCATGACGATCCTCCCCTTGCCTGGAAACAGCCGACATGTGTGCCGGTGCAAGACCCTCACAGGAGCGGTGCGGGGTGTCACCTCCTGGATTGCCCGGCAGGACATCGGCCTCACTCACAAGAGGGAGACACTAGAGCCTTCATATAGTAACGTCTCCGGCGATCGGGGTCACGCAAGCGACGGGACGAGCCCGATGGCCCGTCCCGTCCGTGTGTCACCTGCCCTGGCGGCCGCCAGGGGGATCAGCGCGGTGAAGGGGGCTCCACCACGCCGACGAGGTGGACGTAGACGACGGACGAGTCGACTCCGTCCAGCCCCAGGGCGGCGTTGACCGTGTCGTCGTAGAAACCGCCGATCCCCACCGACGACTTGCCCAGCCACGTCGCGACGAGCGCAAGATTCTGCGCGAGGTGGCCGCTCTCCTGCAGGACGAGACGATAGGAGCGCAGGCCGTAGTGGAGCCTCTGGAAGGTCAGGTCCGCGACCGTGAAGACCCACAGCGGGCAGTCATCGGCGTACACCTTTCCGCCGGCCTTGGGCGGGAAGGCCACGCTGGGGTCGGTGGCGGGCGCCATCCGCATCAACTCGGCGCGGATGTCCTGGTCGTCGATCAAATCCAGTGCGTGCGCCTCGGGGTCGTGGAGATAGGTCCCGGGGGCGAGTCCCTCGACGTCGTGGCAGTACAGCAGGACCCGAAGCGGGTAGCGGGTCCCTCCGCTCGGATACGGCCGCACGGGATACGAACTCACGGCGCCGGGCATGGTCTTGTGCGCCGTGACACCTGCGGAGAAGTGGAGCAGGGTGCTCAGGTCGCCGAGCGTGAACGGACCGGTGTAGGTGCCGTAAGCGCTGCGGCGGGCCAGCAGCACGTCCTCGAAGGCCATCGCCCCGTCGGGCACGGCGGGCGGCTCCAGCGGGATGCGCGCGAGCGGTGGCGGCAGCTCCTGGCGACCCTCGGCCGTGGCACCGACCATGTCCGGGCGCTGGTCCACCAGCCGCGCTCCGAAGAACTTGCTGTGCTCGTGCATGAGACGGTCGGCGGACCTCTGGGTGTCGGCGAAGAACGGCTCCCGCGGCCCGCCGGACACCAGGTCCATCGACACCAGCCAGGCGGTGTACGCCTCGTCCTGCGCGGTCAGGCCGAGCAGGCCGACCACCAGCCGGGCGAGCGTCCGCAGCACCGCGGCCGGAGCGGCGGTGAGCAGGCCCGCCTCGTGCGCCGGCGCCAGTGCTGCCCGCAGCGCGCACTGGTCCCGGTACCAGTCGCCGACCGTGGTGCCCGGAAGGGCGAGCTCGGCCCGGGTCGCCGCGTGCCGCCGACGCCACTCGGCCTCGTTGCGGAAGTGGTCCCGCTCCGCGCCGCCACGTGCCGCGTCCCGGTCCTCGGCGAGCGTGGAGGTGTGGGTGCGCAGCCAGGACGCCGCGCGCCGGGGCTCCGGCTCCGCGGCCGTCGCCGCGGCGAGCAGCAACCCGGCTGCCACGCGCAGGCGCTTCTCGTGCGAGGGAGCCGTGCGCAGTGCCGCAAGAGCCGTCCGGGAGGCGCGGGCGAGGTACGGCGCACAGCGTGCGAGTCCCTCGGCGCCGCCGAACCGGGCGGTGTCCGCGCCCGGCCCGAGCGCCGGCCCGGTGACCGACGAGGGGTCGGCCACCGCGGCACGCAGCGCGTCAGCCAGCGGCGCGAGCGGGGCGCCGTCACCGCCGAGCAGACGGACCGTCAGGCGTCCACCGTCCTCGCCCGTACGCTCGGCGAACCAGACGGGCGTGTGCGCCTCCGCCGCGCGCGCGGCCGCCCAGGGGGCGACGGCGCCGAGCAGGAGGCGGTCCGCCGCCCCCTCGTCCTTCTCGAGCGCGACATGCAGGGAGTACAGGCGGTCCACCGCGTCCTCCGCGCCGTCAGCAGCCCGGGCCATTATCGTCATTCCCTCACCCGTCCTCGCTCCGCAGTTTGTCTGGGAATTCGCCCATGTCGCTTCGGAATTGGTGACGATAGTCGCGCGAACCAGGCGCCACAAGACCCGATGACACCGGGCGGAGAAAGCAATTTGGGATATTCTCGCGCCACCTCCCGCATGCGAAAATGCCTTAATACATAAGGGAGCCACCCCTCTCCCGGGAAAGAACGTCGCAACACGGTGTGAGCGCGGGAATCCCGCTCCCCCACCTCCCGGACCTGCGTCCGGGCTCGATTCGCCGCCCTGGCGCACACCGTCGGGCGGTGGTGTTGAACGTGGCAGAAGACAGCTCGTCCCCTTCCTCGTCGGGAACGGGGACATCAGCGCGGGAGAGTCGGAAATGAAGTCGATCAAAGTACTCGTGGCCGGCGGAGGGATTGGCGGACTCGCACTCGCCGTCGCCCTGCGCGAACGCGGCATCGCGGTGGAGGTCTTTGAACGGGCGAAAGGCTTCGGAAACACCGGTTCCGGCATAGAACTCACGCCCAACGGCGTGAAATCGGTGGACCGCATCAGCACTCGGCTGGGCGAGGCCGTGCGGCAGGCCGGCTGGTCCAGCGAGAGCCATGCCTGCGACATGCCGATCATGTCCTCCGACGGCAGGCTCCTGAAGAGCCGCGAGGTCGGCAACTTCCCCGTCAAGTGGGGCGCCCCGATGATAGGTATCCTCCGGGCCGACCTGCACCGGATACTGGCCGACGCCGTGAGCCGACCGGGCGCCGCACCGGTGACGGTCCATCACCAGGCGACCGTGGTCGGGGCGGCCACCGACGGACACGCCGCGAGCCTCACGCTCGCCGACGGCCGCACGGTCACCGGGGACGTGGTCGTCGGGGCGGACGGGGTCCGCTCCACCCTGCGCGGCATCGTCGCCGGTGACGTGCCGCCCCGGTACCTCGGCTTCACCTCGATCCGCGGCATCTCCAAGCGTCCGGCCCAGCACGGCGACGGCTTCGTCTTCGTCGGGCCCGGCGGGCACTTCTTCGCGGAGGCGTTCGACGACACCCGGCTGTTCTGGACGGCCACGGTGAACTCCTCCGAGCACGTCTGGCCCGCCAAGCCGGTGGAACAGGCCAAGTCCGACCTGCTGGACCTGTGGGGCGGCTGGGCGTCGCCGCTGCCGGAGACCGTCGACTCCTGCGCGCTGGAGGACATGGTCGTCACCGACGTGCACGACTGCCCTCCGCTGAAGCGCTATCACACGGGCAGGCTGGTACTGCTGGGCGACGCGGCCCATCCGATCGGCCCGGTGCTCGGCCAGGGCGCCAACATGGCCCTGGAGGACGTCGCGACGCTCGCCCGCCTGCTGGCCGAGCAGGACGTCCCCGCGGCACTCCGCCAGTACGGGCGAGTCAGGTCGAGCCGCGCCAACAAGATCGTCCAGCACTCCCGGCTGCTCGCCCGGATCGGCCACACCACGAACCCCCTGCTGGGCCGCATCCGCGACACGCTGATCCGTTCCATGAAGCGCCGCGAGGAGACCTACCGGGACAAGGAGCTGTTCAGCTTCACCCCATGACCTCCGCGAGATTCGCGCACCACGACGCCGGTTCCCATCACGACGAAGGACAGCCATGACCAACCTCGCCGATTACGTGTTCCACAACGTCCCCGCGCAGCTGAGCCCGCTCGAGAAGTTCCTCGACCCGTTCACGCTCGCCGAACTCGCCGAACTGGCACCCCCGAAGGGCGGCCGCTTCCTCGACCTCGGCGCCGGCGGCGGATCCGTGACCCGGATGCTCTCCAGGATCGCCGGCGAGGAGGGTCATGTCGTCGCCGTCGACCAGGACACGCACATGATCGCCCCCGCGCCGAACGTCTCCATACACACCCAGGACCTGAGCACCGGCGAACCCCTCCCCGCCGAGGGGCCGTTCGACCTGGTCCATGCGCGACTGCTCACCCACCACCTGGAGAACCGGGTGGAGTTCGTGCACCGGCTGGCCGAGGTGGTCCGGCCGGGCGGCTGGCTGCTGCTGGGCGAGTTCGTCCGCTCCACGCCGAAGGTAGTCGCCGCGCCCAGCGAGAAGCACGCCGAGGCGTTCGTGCGCGTCCTGGACGGCCTCTACGACGTCATGACGGCCCGTCACACCCATGGCGCGTGGGGCCACGAGGTGCACGCCACCATGCTCGACGCCGGGCTGACCGACGTGCGCACGCAGTGGCACTACCAGAGCTGGACGGGCGGCGGCCACGGCTGCCGTCTCTTCGAGAACAACGTGAGCCAGAAGCGCGAGGCGATGATCGAGGCGGGCGTCGACGCCGGCGACATCGACCTGTTCCTGGCGTCGATGCACGACCCGGCCATGGTCGTGCGCAGCCACGAGTTCGTCTCCATCCGCGGCCGTCGTGGCTGAGGGAGGACCCACCGTGAGCAGCCGGAGTCGGCACATCGCCTTCTTCAACGTCCCCGCACCCGGGCATCTGATGCCCACGCTCGCCGTCGTCGAGGAACTGGTGCGGCAGGGCCATCGGGTGAGCTATCCGGCGACCGCGGCCCACGCCGACGACGTGGCGTCCGCGGGCGCCGACGTCGTCCCCTACGAGTCCACCATCGACGTCCAGCGGGACTTCCCGGCCGGCACCGAGAACTGGCTGGCGAAGGTCCTGCTGAGCGGCGTGCGGGAGGGGATCCACACCACCCCGCTCTTCGACGCGCACTTCGCCGACGACCGTCCGGACGCCGTCGTCTACGACGGCTACGTGCGGTGGATCGGCGAGCTGCTGGCCGAGAAGTGGCAGGTCCCGGCGGTGCGGCTGTTCCCGGTGGGCTGTGTCAGCCAGCACGTCACACCGGCCGCCATCGGCGACGCGGCCTATGCCGAGCTGACCGGGGAGATGAACCGCTACGCGGCGATGAACGGGGTCGATGCCGCCTCGGCCTTCCACGGGCTGAAGGGCGACCCCGGGGCGCTGAAGATCGTCTTCTACCCGAAACGGTTCGGCTACGTCGACGCGGAGACCGACGACATGTTCCGCTTCGTCGGGCCCTGTCTGCGGGCGAAGTCCCTGGAAGGCGGCTGGCATCCGCCGGCGAGTGGGAAGCCGGTGGCACTGCTGTCGCTCGGCACCAGCTTCAACCAGCAGCCCGAGCTCTTCCGGATGTGCATCGAGGCGTTCGAGGGCCTGCCGTGGCACGTGGTGGTCGCGGTGGGCCCCGGGGTGGACGAGTCCTCGCTCGGGCCGCTTCCCCCGGACGTCGAGGTCCACCCCTGGGTGCCCTTCCAGGCCGTACTTGACCATGCGGAGCTCATGGTGTGCTCCGGCGGGACCGGCACGGTGATGCACGCCCTGCACGCCGGCACACCGCTGGTGGTGCTGCCGCAGCTCGCCGCCGCGGACGGCCTGGCGCGCCAGCTCGAGGAGTTCGGCGTCGGCCGGATGATCGGCAGGGAGGAGGCGTCGACGAAGGCGGTCCGGGCCGCCCTACTGGACCTGTCGGCCGACGACTCGGCGGCCGCGGCCGTCCGGGACATGCAGCGACACGTCCGCGAGTCGGGCGGCGCGGTACGGGCCGCGGCCGAGATCCTGGCCCACATCGGGCGCGCCGGGGCGTAGACGGAGCGGGCCACGACGGCTGCTGGACCGGTCCCGCCGGTTCAGGAGCCGTCGTAGTCGCTGCCCGAGAGCTGCTGCGCGAAGTTGATCAGCTCGGTCTCGAACAGGGCGCCGCTGTCGGTCACCGCCCAGTCCATGTGACCGAAGATCTCCATGGCGATGATGCCGTACAGCCGTGCCCAGACGGCCAGGAAGGCGAAGATGACCGGGAGTTCGAGCCCTTGCTCGCCCTCCAGGTAGTCCCGCAGTCCCGGGGCCAGCCGGTCCTCGATCAGCTCGACCGGCGGGGTGCGCAGTTGGCCTCGCCGGTCGAGCTCCGCGATCTCGCCGAGGAAGGTCACGCCCACGCACGCCGGGGCGTAGTCGGGCTCGGGCGATTCGCCCTGCTCGGCGCCCGGCGGCGGCGGTCCCAGCATCAGTCCGAATTCGGCGCGGTGTTCGAGTCCCCAGTCCCGGAAGGCTCGCGCCATCGCCATCAGACGGGGCAGCGGATCGTCGCCGGCCACGCCGTCGCGCGCCAGGGTCGTCGCCTTGCCGAGCTCCTGGAAGAGGTCGCTGCGCACATCGGCCAGCAGGGCCTCCAGGCTCGGGTAGTAGCGGTAGAGCGCCGAGGGTGTCATGCCCATCTCGCGTGAGATGGCGCGCAGCGAGACGGCGCTCGGACCACCCTTGACCAGCAGATCCTTGGCCACGTTCTTGATTTCGGCCACGGCGGACGCCCGCCGCTTCTCACGCCAGTTGGTTGCCATCCGCCTGCCCAGCTCCTCGCTTACGACCGTGTCCCAGCATTCCACGAGAACACGCTTGACAGTAGAGTACAGCCACATGCAAAGTTAACAGCGTTCTCGTTTCGGTGCTGTGTTTACGCGATGAAGGTGCGGATGTGAGTACCCAGACCCAGGCGCCGGCCGGGCCCGACCGGCCGAAAGACGTCACCGCAATCCCCGCGATCGAGATCAGCGGGTTGACCAAGACGTACGGCTCGTCCGAGACGCCGTCCGTCGACAACGTGTCCCTGTCCGTCCCGGCGGGCACGGTCTTCGGCTTCCTGGGCCCCAACGGCGCGGGGAAGACCACGACGATCAAGATCCTGGCGGGACTGCTGTCCGCCACCTCCGGCCGGACCCTGCTCAACGGCTATGACGTCACCAAGCAGCGCTCCGCGGCGATGCAGCAGTTCGGCGCGGTCCTGGAGGGTTCCCGGAACGTCTACTGGACGCTGTCCGCCTGGCAGAACCTCCAGTACTTCGGACGGCTGAAGGGCATGCGGAGCGCCGATGTGCAGGCGCGCGCCGAGGAGTTGCTCAAGGGCCTCGACCTGTGGGACCGCCGCGACGAGAAGGTCGGCGGCTACTCCCGCGGTATGCAACAGAAGGTCGCGGTGGCCACCGCGCTCATCGCCGATCCGCCGATCGTGCTGCTCGACGAGCCGACGCTGGGCCTCGACGTGGAGGCGACCCGCACGGTGATGGAGTGGATCCGCACGCTCTCACGCGAACGCGGCAAGACGGTCCTGCTCACCACCCACCAGATGAACGTGGTGGAGGAGCTGTGCGACCGGGTCGCGGTGATCCGCAAGGGCGTCGTCATCGCTGACATGACGACGGAGCAGTTGCTCGCGCAGTTCCGGGAGCGCGACGCCTACGAGGTCCGCGTGGAGGGCGAACTGCCGGAACTGGCGCTGCCGGCCGGCTTCACCGCGCGCACCGTCGAGGGGGCGACCGTCGTCTCCGGACGCGTCGCCGACCCGCAGGAGATCTACACACTCGTCGACCGGCTCCGCGAGCAGCACGCCGTGGTGCAGTCGCTCGCGCAGGTCGCCCCCGACCTGGAGGACGTGTTCATGGGTCTGATCAAGGCGCCCGCCCATGACTAGCATCGCCCCCCTCCCCGCACAGCGCACCGCGCGCCCCGCCGCCACCTGGCGGCTCACCCCGCGCAACGGACTGAGCGTGCTCGGCGCCGAGATCCGCAAGGGCCTCCTGTCCCAGCTCGCCCACCCCGCCGGCCACATCATCATGCTGACCATCAGCACCGTGCTGTACCTCGGCATGCAGTACGTCATGGGCCAGGGCTCGCTGCGCCGGGACCTCATCCCGGAGACCCTGGTCGCCATCAGCGGTTACTGGTTCCTCCACTACGGCAGCCTGGTCATGGTGGCGGATCTCGTCGAGGAGAAGCGCGGCGGGACGTACGCGCAGAGCCACATGTCGCCGGCTCCCCCGTGGGTCTTCATGATGGGGCGTCTGTTCACGGCCTCGCTGATGGGTCTCATGGTCGCTGTGGTGGCCACGCTGGTCCCGATGTTCGTGACCGGCGTGACGATCCCGCTGAAGGCCGCGGCGCTGCTGCCGTACGCGCTGGTCGTCGTCAACGTCCTGGCGTTCACCTTCGTGCTCGCCGCCATCGCCATCAACTCACCGATGGTGGGCGCCCTGCACTCGCTGTTCACCTCGCTCGTCATCCTGCTCAACGGCTCGATGATGCCGCTCGGTCTGTACCCGGACTGGCTGGCCGTGGTCGCGCGCTTCCTGCCGACCACGCTCGGGATCGAGGCGACGACGAAGGTCCTCTTCGACGGGGACTCGCTCGGGGACATCTGGTCGGACGGGACGCTGCCGTGGCTGCTCGCGTACACGTTCGTGCTCGTCCTCTTCGGAGGATGGATCTTCGCCCGTAACCACCGCCGTGCCGTCCGTGACGGTCGGCTCGGCCAGTACTGACATGAGCGGGGACCTGTCATGACGACGCTCAATCCCACCGCCGACCGCGTCGGCCCGGCCCCCGTGGCCGGCCGGCCCGGAGCCGCCACGTACTACAACGGCTTCCGCAACGAGGTGCACAAGGGTCTGCTGAACTTCGTGGCCGGATGGCGCGAGGTGGTGATCCAGATGATCACCTTCCCGATCTTCTTCCTGCTCCTCGTCCTCTTCATGGGCAAGGGCCAGATGAAGGACGAGCTGCTGCTGCCGGGGCTCCTCGGCATGGTCTCGCTGACCTTCATCCACGAGCAGGTGAACCGGGCGTTCTGGAGCTATCTCGGTGACATGCAGTCGGGCGTGCTGGAGCAGACCTATCTCACTCCGCTGCCGTCCTGGACGCTGATCCTCGGCCGCCAGGTCGCCGCGGTGGTCTCCGCCCTGCCCAGCGCGCTGTCCGTGCTCGTCGTCGGTGTCGTGACGATCGAGGCGCGCGGCGGGGACACACCCTTCGACGTCCAGATCCTGGTGCCGCTCGCCTCGATCGTGCTCGGCACCTGCGGCCTGGCGCTGATCCTGTGCGGACTGACGCTGGTGTTCAAGCGCATCCAGATCGTCACCCAGTTCACGATGGCCATCTGGTTCATCGCGGGCGGCACCTTCGTCCCGCTGGACAACATGCCGGGCGTCACCGCCTTCCTCAGCCGTCTGCTGGTGCCGATCGCCCCGGGCATCGAGGCCGTACGCGACATCCTGATCGGCGGTCGCTCACTGCTGGACCTCCAGACCGGCTGGGGTCTGTGGTGGGTGATCGCGCAGCCGCTCCTGCTGGTCGGCATCGGCGTGGTCCTCTTCGGCCGGCTGGAGCACGTGGCCAGGCGCCGGGGCACGCTGGGCCGTTACTGAGGCCGGCCCCATGACCCTCCGGGCCGTCGGCCGAGCCGCGTCAACCCCCGTCCGTGACACCGTGCCGGGAATCCCCCGTACCGGCCGGCCAGCGGCGGACGCGCTCGCCGACGGCCCGGAGTCCTCCGTCCGCCACGATCGAGTAGTGGTCACCCTCCAGGAACTCGACCTCGGTCCGCGGGCACAGCGCACGCCAGCCGCCCCCCGGTCCATGGAGGTCCCCGTGCCGCTGCCGCGCCACGAAGAGCAGCACGGGCACGTCGCACGGACCCGGGCGGTAGGCGCCGAGCACCGCCAGGTTGTGGGCGTGTGCGCCCGCCAGGCGCGCGAACTGCGCATCGTCGACCTCCGGCGGGAGCAGGCCGTGCGCGACGGCCACGGCCCGGGCGGCGGCCGGCAGATCGTCACCGGCCGCCTCGTGCACGGCGGCGGCCGCGGCGGCGGGCAGACGCCCGCCCGCGAGGTCCCCCAGGAACTCGACGAGGCGTTCGGCCTCGGTGTCCGGCAGCCGTTCCTCGGTCGCCATGCTGTCGATCATCACCACCCGGCATTGCTCGCCCTCGGCCGTCAGCTGCCGCGCCACCTCGAAGGCCAGCACACCGCCCATCGACCAGCCGCCGAGCAGGTACGGCCCCGTAGGCACCAGCTCCCTCAGCTCGCGGAGGTAGGAGGCGGCCATCGTCTCCAGGTCCGGGTCACCGGACGGTCCGGCGCCCTGGACGAGCATCCGGCTCTGGAAGGCGTGCACCGGACCGGGCCAGGAACGCGCCAGGTCCAGATAGCCGGCCACCGAGCCGCCCACCGGGTGGAAGAGGATCAGCGGCTGTCCGCCGCCCGTCTCCTCGCCGTCGGAAAGGGTCACCGCGCACGCCGCGGACGCTGTTCCGTCGTGCACGGCCGCCGCGAAGGCGCGCAGCGTGGGCGACTCGAAGATCCGGCCGAACGGGACGGCCGTGCCCAGCTCCGTGCGCACCCGGTTGACGAGCCGCAGGGCGAGCAGGGAGTTGCCGCCGAGAGCGAAGAAGTCGCTGTCCGGGCCGACGTCGGCGACGCCGAGCAGTTCCTCCCACAGCTCGCCCAGCCGGCGCATCACCTTGTCGTCCGGCGGCAGGGCGTCCGCGCCGCCGGACGCGGGTCCCGTCAGCAGCGCCGCGATCCCGCCCGTGTCCACCTTGCCGTTGGCCGTCAGCGGCAGCCGCTCCACGACGCCGACCCGGCCGGGCACCATGTACGCCGGCAGCCTCTCCCGCAGATGCGCGAGGATCTGTGCCTCGTCGACTCCGGAGCCCTCCTCGGGAACCACCAGCGACACCAGACGCAGCTTTCCGCCCGGCGCCCGGGTCGCGGCGACCACGCACTCGACGACGCCGGGGTGGCTGCGCACGGCGGCCTCCACCTCCCCCGGCTCGACCCGGAAGCCCTGGATCTGGACCTGGCGGTCCTCACGGCCGAGGAACTCGATCGTGCCGTCGGGCCAGTAGCGGCCGAGATCGCCGGTCCAGTAGAGCCGTTCGCCGGTGTGCGGGCAGCGCACAAAGCGTTCGGCAGTGCGTTCCGGGTCCCCCGCGTACCCCTGGGCGAGTCCCAGGCCGCCGATGTGGATGCGCCCGACGGCCCACGGCGGTCTGACCGCCATGCCGTGGTCGAGCACCCGCATCGTCTGGCCGTCCAGCGGCCTGCCGTACGGGATGCTGCGCCAGGACGGGTCGACCCGGTCCACCTCGAACCAGTTCGACCAGATCGACGCCTCGGTCGCCCCGCCGAGCGCGAGCACGCGCACCCCCTCCCACAGGGCACGCATCCGGTCGGGCAGTGTGACGGGTACCCAGTCACCGCTGAGCAGGAAGGCGCGCAGCGGCGGCAGCGCGACGGCTCCGGGCTGCGCCAGGACCTCGACCAGCATCTCGGCCAGCGCCGGAACGGAGTTCCACACCGTCACACCGTGCGCCGACGCCGCCTCGGCCCAGCCCTCCGGATCCGGGTGGTCGGTCGCCTCCGGGACCACCAGCGCGGCACCGGCCGCCAGCGTGCCGAAGACATCCCACACCGACAGGTCGAAACTGAGCGACGAGATACCGAAGACGCGGTCACCGGCGACCAGGCGCAGCCGGCGATTGATGTCGGCGACGGTGTTCAGGGCGGCACCGTGGCCGATCATGACGCCCTTGGGGTCACCGGTCGAGCCGGAGGTGTGGATCACGTAGGCGAGGTCGCCGCCGTCGCCGGTGCGCCCCGGGAGCGGCGGCCCGGCGGCGGACACCTGGTCGACGTGCAGGGCCGGACGTCCGCCGACGGCGTCGGGGCCGGGGGTGCGGTGGGACTGGACGAGCACGGCCCGCGCCGAACAGGCGTCCAGCAGCCGGGCGATCCTGCCCGGCGGCAGCTCCACGGCCACCGGGCAGTACGCGGCACCCGAGCGGAGCACCCCCAGCACGGCGGCGACCTGCTCCCACCCCTTGGCCATGACCACCGGCACCACGTCTCCGGGCCCGATCCCGTTGCCGGTCAGCCACTGGGCGACGGACCGGGACAGCCCGTCGAGCTCTCCGTACGACAGAGTGCGCCCGGCCGTGATGACCGCGGGACGGCCCGGGTGCGCGGTGGCCGCCCGCAGGAAGCCGTCCTCCAGCCTTCCGGGCGGGGGGCCGGCCGCCGCCGGTGCGTTGAGCCGCTCGACCAGCTCGCGGTGGGACGCCCCGGGCGGCTCGGGCGGCGCGTCGGCGCCCGTCGGGGCGGCGAGCTGCCGGATCATGCGGGCATACGCGTCGAACATGGCGTCCACCAGTCCGTCGGGGAACGCTTCGTCGACGGTGTCCCACACGCACTCGACGCCGCCCCCTGGAGCGTCCTTGATCTGCTGGTCGACGAGGACCTGAGGGGTTCTCAGGGCCGAGGTGACGGTGCGGCAGAAGCCGCGCGCGCCCTCCTGCCGCTCCGCCGGTCCGAGCATGCTGTTGAAGACGTACGGCAGGGCGGCCCGCGAGGTCCAGCCCCGGCGGGCGGCCAGCTCCCGGGTCACGCGGATCGCGCTCACGTCGGAGTGGCGCATGTCCTCCCACAGACGCTTCTGGAGCAGCGCGGCGCGGGTGAAGAAGTCCGGCGACCGCGTCAGGTCCACCTCCAGCGGCAGGGTGGCGCTGAACTGTCCCACCACGTGCGCCGCCTCAGGCCGCCGGGCCACCCAGTTCTGGTGCAGCACGTTCACGCAGAAGGCGGGCTCCGCCGCCCAGGCGCCCAGGACCTCCGCGTACACGTGCAGCAGTCCGGTCGTCGGCAGGACTCGATGGGCGCGGAAGTTGGCGCGGAAGCGCTGCCACTCCTGCGGACCGAGGACACAGGAGCGGCGCGTCAGACGGGCCGAGTGGATGCTGCTCTCCGGGCGGGCGAGCGGCAGCCGCGGGGCGCCGGGCAGTGTGTCCAGACGCTCCTCCCAGTACCGCCACTGCTCCCGGTGCGCGGGGGAGTCCTCCTCGGCGGTCCGGGCGAGCACGATCTCGCGGAACGTTCCGGGCGGAGGCGGGAGTTCGGCGCCCGGGTCGCGGTAGAGCGTCCACCACTCGGCCTGCAGCCTGCGGGTGCTCGCGGAGTCGAGCAGCAGCAGGCTCATCGCGAAGTGGACCCGGGTGCGATGACGCCGTATCCGGTTGGCGGTGATCTCGAAGAGCGGCCAGCCGGTGGGGGCCGGTCCCTCGTCCCGCATGCGCTCCCTGGTCCGCAGGAGCTCCGCCTCCCGTTCGCCGGGCGTCAGAGCGGTGAGGTCCGCGGTGCGCAGCCGGAAGGGGCGCACCTCCTCCGGCGGCAGGACCCGTTGCCCCTCCTCGGACATGACCGTGCGCAGGTGCTCGTGCCGGGCGATCAGCAGATCGACGGCGCGGCTCGCGGCCACGGGGTCGAAGCCGACGACGTCCATCTCGGTGTACAGGGTGGGCCGGAAGCCGCCGAGGTCCATGAGCGGGCTCGACCCGACCAGGTACGCCGCCTGGAGATCGGTGAGCGGAAAGGGGTCCCCGGGGCTCGAGGGTGTGTCGGCGGTCCGGCGGGGTTCCGTCGTCTTCACTGCTGCCTCCCGGTGATCGCGCCGCTGGGCCCCGGCAGTTCCGCGGCGATCGCCGCCAGGACCTGCTCGTGGGCTTCCTCGTGAAGAAAGAAATGGCCGCCGTCGAACATCCGGACCTCGGTCCGGGCGGCGGAGTGCCGCTGCCAGCCCGCGAGTTCCGCGGGGTCGGCCAGTGGGTCGTCCCGGCCGCCGAGGACGACGACCGGGCAGTCGAGCGGGCGGCCGGGCCGCCAGCGATAGGTCTCCGAGACGGCGAAGTCGGCGCGCACCATGGGCAGCAGTGCCGTGAGCGCCGCCGCGCTGTCCAGCACCTCGGGCGGGGTCCCGTTCAGCTCCCGCAGATGCGCGACCAGTTCGTCCCGCGGGGCGTCGTGCACGTCCGGCCGGCGGGAGGGCAGGTGCGGCGCGCGCCGTCCGGAGGCGACGAGCAGGTCGCAGGGGCGCGCTCCGCGCTCGCGCAGGCGCCGGCACATCTCATAGGCGATCAGCGCGCCCATGCTGTGGCCGAACCAGGCGTAAGGGCGGTCCAGCAGCGGCACGACCGCGTCGGCGAGGGCGTCGGTGAGCTCGTCCAGGCACCGGTGGGGCGGCTCGGAGAAACGTTTCTCGCGACCGGGCAGCCGGATGGACACCACGTCGGCCCAGGGGGCCAGGCGCTCGGCCCACCGGCGGTAGAGCGCGGCGCCGCCGCCGGTGTGCGGCAGGCAGAAGAGCCTGACGGGCGCGTCCTGGGTGGGCGCCCACCGCACGCACCACTCGCCCCGGCGGCCGTCGCCGGGCACGCGTGCGCGGTCGGGCGCTAGGGCCTGTGTGGAGTTGCCCGTCGTTCGCCCGGAGGGCGGGCGTCGCGGCGTCTGGGGCTGGGGGCACCTCCCACGCCCTTCAGGCAGTGGGGGAACATCGCAAGGCGGAGGGTCGTCCGCGTACTGGATGTACGCGGGCGATCCCGACAACGCGGCTGGGGGTCCCCCCTGCTCGAAGAGCTTGGGGGAGTGCCGTGCCAGACGCCGCGACGCAGGCGGGCAACTCCACACAGGCCCTAACGGCTCCACGACGCCGCCCTCTCACCGAGCATGATGGCCGTGAGGTTGACCGGCGCGGCGGGGACCGACGGCATCGCGGAGGCGTCCACCACACGCAGGCCGCGCAGCCCGTGCACCCGGAACCTCTCGTCGACGACGGCCTCCCGCCGGGAAGCGGGCCCCATCGCGGCCGTCCCGGCCGGGTGCCAGGACGGGCAGACGAACCGGCCGACCGCGCGGCGCAGCAGGTCGTCGTCGCGGACCGTCCGCTCGGTCCACAGGAAGAGCCGTTCCGTCAGCGGCGCGAGGTGCCCGCCGGTGACGGCGTCCCACAGCATCCGGACGCCGTGCATCAGACGGTCCACGTCCCACGGGTCGTGGGCGAGCCGCAGCTCGATCACCGGCGCTCCGTCCGGTGCGGCGGGGTCCAGGGCGACCCGGCCGCGCGAGCGCGGCGACAGCAGGGAGGCGTGCAGGGAGAACGCGGTGCGTCCACGCAGCACCCCGGCCATCCCGGGCACCTCCAGCCCGTTGACGGTGTTGACCAGGGTGAGGTTGAGCTCCGGCACACCGTCCGGCCCGGCGACCCGGGCCAGGACCTGGTGCATGGCCTCCCCCGGGCGGACCGCTCCGTCCGCGGGCAGGGCCCACAGGGCGACGAGCGGGTGCTCCGACAGGTTGGCGCCCACCCCTGGCAGATCCGCCACCGGACGGATGCCCAGCCCGCGCAGGTCGTCGGCGGGCCCCACACCCGAGCGCAGCAGCAGGGCCGGTGTGCCGATCGCCCCGGCACTGAGCGTGACGCGGTCCGCGTCGACACGCAGGGTGCGCCCGCCCCGTACGGCCTCCACGCCGACGGCGGTGTCCCCGGCGAACAGGACGCGGGTGACGTGGCAGTCGGCGGCCACGGTGAGCGAGGACCGGACACGGGCGGGCTCAAGGTAGGCATCGGCGGTCGACACCCTGCGGCCGTCCCGCTCGTTGCGGGGTATGGGACCCGCTCCGGCGGTGCAGCCGGGGGCGTTCAGGTCGGCGACCGTCGGCACCCCCAGGTCGCCGCAGGCGGCGAGGAAGGCCCGGGACAGCGGTCCGAGGGCGTCCTCGCCGAGCCGGCGGACCGGCACGGGACCGTCGGTGCCGTGCCCGTCCCCCTTGAAGTCCGCGTCGGACTCCAGCCGTACGAAGTGGGGCAGCACCTCCTCCCACGCCCAGGCGGTGTTCCCGGCGGCCGCCCACGCTTCGAAGTCCGAGGCCAGACCGCGCAGTGCGAGGGCGCCGTTGACGGCGGAGGAGCCGCCGACGGTCCGCCCGACGGCGTACGGGTAGCGGCGTCCGTCCCCGCCCGCCTCGCTCACATGGGCCGAGTGGTCCCAGTTGGCGCCCGACAGCACCGGGTTGTCGGGGGAGCCTGCGACCCTGGTGCCGGGTCCGGCCTCCAGGAGGAGCACCCGGCGGGCGGGGTCCTCGGACAGCCTGCCCGCGAGGGCGGCGCCGGCCGAGCCGGCGCCGACGACCACGTCGTCCCAATGGCCCTCGACGGTGTCCACGGCATACGTCCTTCCTCGTGTTCCGGCGTCCGGCACGGCGTCATCGCCCGGCGGCGAGCCGACCGGCGAGCTCGGCGACGGTCGGACACTCGAAGAGCAGTCCCAGGTCGTCCTCGGTGTCCTCCAGGAGGCCGAGCTCCTCGCGGATCCTGGTCAGGATCAGAACGGCGTGGAGCGAATCGCCCCCGAGTTCGAAGAAGTTGTCGCCGACTCCGAAGTCCTCCCGTTCCAGGACCTCCGTCCACATCCGCATCAGCCGCTCCTCCAGCTCGTCGCGGGGCGCGGTCTGCTCCTCGGGCGGCAGCGAGGCCCAGGGGACGGGCAGCGCGCCGCGGTCCACCTTGCCGTTGGCACTCAGCGGCACCTCGTCGATGAAGAGGAGGTGGTGGGGGACCATGTAGTCCGGGAGCAGCTTCTCGACGGCGGCGCGGACGTCCGCGGCGGCCTCCGCGGGGTCCGCGGGCGTACCGCCGGCGGCCACCAGGTGGGCCACGAGCTGGCGCCGCCCGGTGGACGGATTGCGTTCGACCCCGGCGAGCGCCTCCGCGACGTGGGGTGCCGAGCGCAGCGCCGCCTCGATCTCGCCGAGTTCGATGCGGTAGCCGTTGAGCTTCACCTGGAAGTCGGCGCGCCCGAGGAAGTCGATGTCGCCGCCGGGCAGATACCGCCCGAGGTCGCCCGTGCGGTAGAGGCGCTCGCCTGTCTCCGGGTGGACGACGAAGCGTTCCGCGGTCAGTTCGGGCGCGGCCCAGTAACCGCGGGCGACTCCAGTGCCGCCGATCCAGATCTCCCCCGTCGTCCACACCGGGCAGGGCGCGAGGTCCGCGTCGTACACGTACAGGCTCTGGTTGGCCAGCGGCTTGCCGTACGGGATGCGGGTCCACTCCGGGGGGACATCGCCGATCGGGTGGTGCACCGACCAGATCGACGCCTCGGTGGCGCCCCCGAGGCTGATCACCTGCGCGCCGGTGTGCCGGGCGCGGACGGCGTCCGGCAGGGCGACCGGTATCCAGTCGCCGCTGAGGAGCACCAGCCGCAGCGAGGAGGGGCCCTCGGAAGCGTCAGGAGCGGCCGCGCACGCCTCGGTCGCCGCCTGCATCAGGGCCGGCACAGAATTCCAGACGGTCACACGGTGACGGCGCACCAGCGCGTCCCAGTGCAGGGGGTCGTGCGCGCGGTCGGGACCGGGGATCACCACGGCGGCGCCTGCGGCGAGGGTGCCGAACACGTCGTACACGGAGAGGTCGAAGCTGAGGGCGGAGAGGGCGAGCACCCGGTCGTCCGGGCCGACGGCGAAGCGCCGGTTGATGTCCTGCACGGTGTTGGCGGCGGCACCGTGGTCGATCATCACGCCCTTGGGCTCGCCGGTGGAGCCGGAAGTGAAGATGGTGTAGGCGAGGTCCTCGGGCCGCACCCCGGTCTCGGGCGGCGTCGGGTCGGCCGCGCGCACCTCGGGGTCGTCCGGGGTGATGACGGTGACGCCGGCGGGCCAGTCGAACCCCTCGCCCAAAGCGCGGTCGGTGACGACGACGCGGGCCTCGCCCCGCTCGACGAGCCGCAGGCGGCGGGCGTCCGGCCAGTCGGGGCTGATCGGCAGGTAGGCGCTGCCCGAGAGGGCGACGGCGAGCACGGCCACGACCTGGTCCACGCCGCGCTCCATGACGACGGCGGTAAGGGTGTCGCGGCGAGCTCCGAGGCCGACGAGCCGCCGGGCGAGCCGGGAGGCGCGGGCGAGCACATCGGCGTAGGTGTGGGAGCCACTTGCGTCGATCACCGCGACGGCGTCGGGGCAGGTGCGGGCACGCGAGACGACGAGGTCGCCGAGGGTGCGCGCGGGGATCGGTTCGGCGGTGTCGTTGGCGGCGGCCCGCTCGGTGTGCTGCCACGCGGGCAGGGGTGCGGCCTCCCCGCTGCGCGTCCAGGCGTCCCGGTGGCCGGCCAGGTCGTCCAGCGCCGCACCGTAGGCGGCGAACATGTCGTCCAGCAGGCCCTCGGGGAACAGCTCCTCGACCGCGTCCCAGTTCCAGAGCAGCGCACCGCGCTCCTCCGTCACCTGGTGGTCGAGCCAGACCTGTGGGGTCTGGGTGATGCCGTACACCTCGTCTCCGAAGAAGCGGATCCCCTCCGAGGGGTCCTCGCCCCCGCTGCCGAGCACGAGCGCGCTGGTGAAGACGACCGGCATCGAGGCGCCGGGCCCGCCGCCGCCGCGGCGGGTGCGCTCGCGCAGCACCCGCACCCCACTGAACTCCGGGTGCTCCAGGTCGCGCATGAGCTGCTGCTGAACGCGGCGCACCCGGTCGGTGAAGGACTCGCCGGACCGCGCGGTGACCGCGAGCAGCGACACGGAGGTGAAGTCGCCGATCAGTTCGCCCATGCGGGGATGGGTCTGAGGGCGGTTGAAGAGGGTCAGGTCGAGGGTGAGGTCCCGCTTGCCCGACCAGGTGCGCAGCACGTCGGCGTACGCGGTCATCAGCACCGCGGACGGGGTCACGCCGATCTCGCGGGCGCGTTCCTTCAGCACGGTCCACTGCTGCGGCGACAGCCGTCCGCCGCGGTGGGAGAACCGGGGGCGTTCGATGGTGGCGGGCTGGACGGCGAGGGGCAGCGCGGGCGCCGAGGGCAGGCTGTCGAGCCGGTCGGTCCAGTACGCTTCGGCGGCCCGGTAGCGCTCCGAGTCGCGGGCCGCAACCTCCGCCAGCACGTGATCACGGTAGGTGAGGTCCAGCGGCTCGGGCGTCCACGCGGGGTCCTCGTAGAAGCGGCGCCAGTCCCGGAACAGGAGGTACATGCTGTATCCGTCGAGGATCAGTGTGTCCAGGCTGACATGGAGCCGCAGCCTGCCCGAGTCGAGCCGGGAGGCGCGGATGTCGAAGAGCGGCCAGCGGTCCGCGGGAAGGACCTGGTGGTCCATCTCCTCCCGGGTCCGCAGGATCTCCTGCTCCTGCTTCTCAGGCGCGAGCCCGCTGAGGTCGGCGACGGGCAGCCGGTAGGCCGGTACATCTTCGAGGACGCGCTGGGTGCCGTCCGGGGCGATGACGGCCCGGAGCATGTCGTGCCGGGCGATGACCGCCCGCAGGCTCCGTTCCAGCCGGTCGGTGTCGAGGCCGGTGCGTTCGAGTTCGAAGTAGATGTGGGTGGAGACGCCGCCGAGTTCGACGGCGGAGCCGCGACCGACCCAGTAGGCGTGCTGGATGTCCGTCAGCGGGAAGGGCTCGTGGCGGTCCTGGGGCCGCGGTACCAGATCGGGCGCCGCGGGTGGCCCGGACATGTCCCGGAGGACGGCGACGAGTTCGTCGCGGTGGGCGCGCAGCCGGTCGCGCAGTTCGGGGGTGAGGGCGCCGGCCGGGGCCAGCACGTCCAGTTTGCCGTCGGTCAGGCGCAGCCTGATGCCGTTGCGGCGCAACTCGCCGAGCAGGTCCTGAATCACCGTGGATCTCCTCCGTCTCCCGCGGCCGCGGTCACCGGGCCTTCGCCGCCCGGCGGGTCTTCCAGCGCGGCGGCGACGGTGCCGGCCGACGCGCCGGAGAGCAGGGTGTGGTGGGTGCCGGGCACCCGGTGGACGTCGACGGCACCGGTCGTCAGTGCGGCCCAGCCCCAGTCGGGGTCGTTCGCGTGGGGGTGGCCCGTGAACTCGCTGACCTCGCCGTCGGTGGCACGGATCACGGTGACGTCGGCGGAGACCGGGGACGCGGTGTACCGGGTGCACGCCTCCACGACACCCCGGAACACCGCGAAGGTGTCGGCCAGTTCGCCCCGGTCGGTGCCGGGCGCGGTCAGCCCGTGCGCGGGCAGGGCGTCGAGGGCGGTGGCGAGCCGTTCGGCGACCGGCGGCCCGGCGGGGCCGGGCAGTGCGGCGGCGCCCGGCGTCCGCGCGTCGAAGCCGATGTCCAGATCCTCGACGAACCAGAGCAGCATCCGGGTCTCGTCCACCGACTCTGCGGCACCGGCGACGGGTGCGGGCGAGTCGACGACGGCGAGCCGTTCGACCCGCTCGCCGCGCTCCTCCAGCAGCCGGACCACCTCGGCCGCGATCACCGCGCCGGACGACCAGCCGCCGATCCGGTACGGCCCGTGCGGCCGCTCGGCCGTGATCGCGTCGGCGTACAGGGCGGCGAGCGCCGGCACACTGTCCAGCGGCTCCCGGCCGGCCGCCGGTCCCGGTGCCTGGAGCGCGAGGAACGGTGCGTCGAGAGCTTCGGCGAGCGCCCGGTAGCAGAGGACGTTGCCGCCCGCCGGGTGGACGAAGAACCAGGGGACCGTGTCGGCGGCGCCGTTGCGCAGCCGCACCAGAGGACTCCAGCCTCCGGACCGGTTCTCCAGCCAGTCCGCGAGCCCGGCCACCGTACGGCGTTCGAGCAGCGTTCCCAGCGGGACCCGATGCCCGAGTGTGCGGGCGATCCGGCCGATCACCCGCAGGGCGGTGAACGACTGGCCGCCGAGGTCGAAGAAGTCGTCGTGCGCGCCGACCGGTCCGCAGCCCAGGACCGCTGCCCAGATCTCCGCCAGGGCCCGTTCGGTCGGCGTGGCGGGCGGGACGGCGGCGGCGTCGCCGCCCGCGGCGGTGGGACCGATCGCCTCCAGCGCTCGGCGGTCGACCTTGCCGTTGGAGGTGAGAGGGAGGCGTTCCAGCACGGTCACATGGGTCGGAACCATGTAGCCGGCAAGACGCCCGGCCAGCGCCTCCCGTACCCGGGCCGGCTCCGGCTCGGGGCCTCCGTCCTCCGCCGTCAGGTATGCCGCCAGCTGCTTGCCGGAGTCGGTCGGGCGGGCCACGACGGCGGCCTGGCCGACGCCCGGCAGGTCCAGCAGCGCGTGCTCGATCTCGCCGGGTTCCACGCGGAAGCCCTGGATCTTGACCTGGAAGTCCGTACGGCCGAGGAACTCGATGTCCCCGCCGGGCAGTCGGCGTCCCAGGTCCCCGGTCCGGTACAGCCGTTCCCCCGTTCCGGGGTGGCGCACGAAGGCGGCCGCGGTCCGCTCCTCGTCCCCGAGGTAGCCGAGCGCGAGACCCACGCCGCCGATGTGGAGCTGTCCCGCGACCCAGTCGGGGGTCTCCCGCCCGAGGTCGTCCAGGATGTACCAGCTCTGGTTGGCGAGCGGTCGGCCGTAGGGGATGCTCGTCCAGGCCGGGTCGGTCGTCTCCACCGGGTGACAGATCGACCAGATGGACGCCTCGGTCGCCCCGCCGAGGCTGACGACCCGCGCGCCGGGCGCCACGGCCCGGATCCGGTCGGGCAGGCCGACGGGGATCCAGTCGCCGCTGAGCAGCACGGTGCGCAGCGACGGGAAGGTGAGCCCGCTCCCCTCGGCCTCCTCCACGAAGAGCTGCATCAGGGCGGGCACCGAGTTCCACACGGTGACGCCGTGCTCCCGCACGGCCCGGGTCCAGGCGGCGGGGTCGGGCGGCCCGGGGTCGGCGAGCACCAGGGTGGCACCTGCCTCCAGCGTCCCGAAGACGTCGTAGACCGAGAGGTCGAACCAGAGCGACGAGACGCCGAACAGCACGTCGTCGCGGGTGATCCCGAAGCGGCTGTTGATGTCGACGATGGTGTTGAGCGGGCCCCGGTGGTCGAGGACCGCCCCCTTCGGGTGCCCGGTGGAGCCGGAGGTGTAGATGACGTAGGCCGGGTCGCCCGGGTCCCGGGCGGCCCGCGGTGCCGGGTCGGGCGGCGCCGGTGCCGGATCGTGGGTCTCGACCGCGAGCACCGGGACACCGTTCGGGGCGGCGATGCCGTCCCGGCGGGCGGCCGTGGTGAGCACGGCGGTGGCGCCGGTGTCCCGCAGGACATAGCGCACCCGGTCGGCAGGCCAGCTCGGGTCGACCGGCACGTAGACGGCGCCGGCGGTCAACGCGCCCAGGACCGCCGCGATCTGCTCCGGTCCGCGCGGTGCCGCCACGGCGACCAGGTCACCGGTGGCCACGCCCTCGGCGCGCAGCCGCCGGGCGATGTCGTGGGCGTGCCCGGCGAGTTCGCCGTAGCCGAGCGTGCGGTCCCCGGCGACCACGGCGGGCCGCCAGGGCTGCACCGTCGCCCGGCGGTCCAGCGCGTCGTGCAGCAGGCCCGGGGGCGGTCCCACCGTGGGAGCGTTGAGCGCGGCGTTCCGGGCGCGCTGATACTCCGGGAGCGGGGCGAACGCCCGCTCGCCCCATGCCTCGTCGCGGTCGGCGAGACGCAGCACCATGGTGCGGTACGCCTCTTGCATTGCGTCGATCAGCCCCGGCGGGAACATGTCCTCGATGACGTCCCAGATCACCCAGAGGCTGCCGTCCTTCAGGTCCCAGAACTCGCAGTCGATGAGCGTCTGGGGTGTCTCCAGGAGACTGTCCACGGGGCGTTCGGCGCCGCCGACGAACAGCGCGCTGCCGACGGCGTAGGGGCACACCGCTTTGCCCGGGGTGCGCCGGTGCTGGTTGAGCGCCTGGAGGACCTTCACACCGCTCCAGTGGACGTGCTCGACGTCCCGCAGGACCTGCCGCTGGAGCCGCTGGGCACGGTCCTCGAAGGTCTCGTCGTGCCGCCAGTCGACCTCCAGCGGGTAGAGCGAGGCGAAGTTGCCGAACACCTCGCCCATCCGCGGGTGCAGCGGGAGCCGGTGGGTGATCATGTTGTTGAGCAGGAAGTGCCGGGACCCGCTCCAGTAGGAGAGCACCTCGGCGTGCACCGCGCACAGGACGTTGGTCGTGGTCAGGCCCCGGGCGGCGGCCTTCTCCCGGAGCGAGGACCAGACCTCGGGCGGGAAGAGGAGCTCTCGTCGCTCCAGCCGCGAACGCCGCCGGGGGTCGGCACCGTTCGCGAGCGGGATCTCGGGCGCGCCGGGCCAGCCGGCTATGCGGTCGGTCCAGTATTTCCGGGACGCCAGGCCCAGCGGGGACTCCTCCAGCTCGGCGAGCGCCAGCACACAGTCGCGGTAACTGATCTCCAGTTCGGGCGGGTCGAACCCGGGGTTGTGGTAGCGGTGCAGCACAGTGTCGACGAAGCGCAGGGTGGCGGGCGCGTCGCTGAAGAGGTTGTTGTTGTTGTAGTGGAGCTTCGCTCCGCCGTCCGGAAGCAGGCTGAGCCGCATGTCCACCCACGGCCACCGGTCGTGCACCGGTTCGCGGCGCTTCATCTCGGCACGGACCCGGTCGATGTGGATGGCCACATCGTCGGCGCTTCGCCCGCGCATGTCGTACACCTCGATGCGGGCAGGCGCCGGGTCGCGGACCGTCTGGAGGCGCAGGTCGTCGCGGACGACGACGATGTTCCGCCGCTGGTGGTCGAGTTCCTCGTTGAGCGCCTTCTCCAGCCGGCCCGGGTCGGGGTCGGCGAGGTCGTACTCCATGTACTGGTGGGGGCGTACGTAGTACTCGAAGCCCTCCCGGCTGCCCATGATGAAGGACATCTGGAGGTCCGACGGGGCGAACGGCTCGTACAGGTTCGCCTCGTCCGCCTCGACGACCGGCAGCTCGTGCGCCGGTTCGCGGTGGTCGCGCCCGGCGAGCCAGGCGACGAGGTCCGGCTTGTGGCGGCCGAGGCGGTCGCGCAGGTCCACGGTGAGCGCTCCCCGGGGGGCGATCACATCGACCCTCTCCCCTGCGGCGAGCCGCAGTCTGATGCCCGCCCTGGCGAGGTCGTCGAGCAGTGCGGGAACCGCGGCCGAACTGTCCGAAGTCACAGCGGGGTCTCCTTGTCCGCCGGTTGACGTGTCGTGGGGGCCGGGTTCCGGCCGTCGGGAACGCGCGGGTGCGGTCACAGCGTCAGCACCTCGGTATCGGCGTCGTCCTGCCCCTCGTCGTCGGCGGCGAGCACGCTCATCGCGGCGAGCTGGTGCAGGATCAGGCCGGCGATCTCGCGGGCGGTGCCGCCGCCGAAGAGGAAGTCGGCGGGGACGTCCGCGAGGAAGTCGGACCGCAGGCGGTTGCGGAGCCGGATCGTGGTCAGCGAGTCGAAACCGAGTTCGTTGAGGCGCCGGTGCCCGAAGGAGGGGCGCATCGCCTCCCGTTCGGTCACGGAGAGACCGAGTACCGAGGCGACCACGTCCAGCAGGCTGCCGAGCACGGCCTGCGGCGCCTCGTCGGGCCGCTCGACGGCCAGCCGGACCAAGTCCTCAGCGGCGCCGCCGCTCCCGGCGTCGTCGGCGGGAGCGGTGTCCGGAACCAGCGCCGCGATCAGTGTGTCGGGACGGGTGCGGCCGGCCGCGGCCGCGAAGCGGGCCCAGTCGACGGCACCGAGCGCGAGGTGCCCGAGGCAGTCCCGCGGCGCCCGGTCGAGCGCGTCCAGCGCCGCGTCGGAGGTCATCCCGTGGAAGCCCAGGGCGGCGAACTGCCCGAGCAGCCCGCGGTCGGCCGCCATGCCGGTGCCGGACCAGGCGCCCCAGGCGACGCTGAGGGCCGGCAGGCCGCAGCGCCGGCGGTGGACGGCCAGGGCGTCGAGGAAGGTGTTGGCCATCAGATAGCCGGGTTGGCCGGTCAGCCCGGTCAGCGCGCCGAGGGCGGAGCAGAGCACGAAGAAGCCGAGGTCGAGCCCCCGGGTCCCCTGGTGCAGGTGCCAGGCGCCCTTCGCCTTGGCGTCGAGCGCCCGGCGCACACCGTCCCAGTCGGCGCGCTCGACGACCGCGTCGTCGCTGACGCCCGCGGCATGGACCACACCGTGCAGCGGCGGGAGCGTCTCCCTGGCGTGGGCCAGGACCCGGTCGACGGCGGCCCCGTCGGCGACATCGGCGGCGAGCATCTCGACCCGCACACCGCGCCCGCGCAGGGCCGCGACCGCCGCGGGCGGCTCCTGCGGCACGGTACGGCCGACGAGCAACAGGTTCTCGGCCCCCTGGTCGGCTAGCCGCCCGGCGACGGCGAGACCGATGCCGCCGAGACCGCCGGTGACGAGATACGTCGCCCCGGGGCGGACCGGCAGCGCGCCGGAGCCCGGTGCCGGGTCCCCGGCCGCGCCCGTCGCGGTCTCCCGAAGCCGGGCCTCGTACCAGCGCCCGTCGCGCACAGCGAGATGACCGGAGCCGCCGAGGGCGGCCGCCCGGTCGAGGATCTCGCCCGGCGCGGGCGCCGGTGCGGACGGATCCACGTCGACCTGGACGCAGGTGAGTTCCGGGTACTCGGCGACCACGGCACGGACCAGGCCTGTCAGCACGGACGCGCCCACGGCAGGCCCGGTGCCGCCTGGGACGGGAGAGGCCGCTCCCGCGGAGCGCACGACGATGTCGGGCCCGACCGCGGCGAAGCTCCGCAGGAAGTCGCCGAGGACGGCCGTGTTCCGCCGGGCCAGCCGGTAGGCGCTGCCGACCGGGTCCTCCGGCTCGGCCGCCGGGTCCTCGGGGTCCGCGAGCAGGACGAGTCCGCCGACGGTCCGCCGTTCCCCGCTCAGTTCCCGGAACACGTCCGGGGCGTCGCCGGACGGGTCTCCGTCCGGCCCGTCCGCGAGGTGCACCGGCGCCGTCGTGATGCCGCGCGCCGTGAGCTGGGCGCACCAGGCGGCGACCTCCTCGCGGCCGGTGCCGCAGACGAGCCAGGTGCCCCGGTCGGCCGCGCGGTCCGCCGCGCCGGCGGGCGCCGCCGGCTCCCAGGCCACGGCCCAGGTCCGGGGGGCGTCCACCCGCCCGGCCTCCGGCTCGGCGCGCGGAACCGTACGGAAGCGCAGGCCCTCCACTCCCGCCAGGACGCCGCCGTCCGCCGCGAGGACCTCCAGGTCGAGCAGGACGTCGCCGGTACCGGGCGTGTCCCGTCGCCGGGCCCGGCAGAAGACCTCGGTGGGCAGCGGGGCCCAGACGTCGAGGCGTTCGACCCCGACCGGCACGCGCAGGGCGCCGTCGTCGACGAAGGCGACGAGAATCTGGAAGCAGGCGTCCAGCACCACGGGGTGCAGCAGACAGACGCCCTCGTCGCGGGTCGCTTCGGGCACCTCGACGCGGGCCACGGCACGGTCGCCGTCCTGCCACACGCGCCGCATGGCCCGGTAGGCGGGGCCGTAGTCCAGGCCGACGTCCCGGTACGCGTCGTACAGCCGCCCGGTGGGCAGCTCCCGCATCTCGGAGCCGGGATGCGGGGTGGCGACCGGAGCGGGGCGCGGCCTGTCGCCGGGGCCCACCACGCCCGCCGTCACGTGCTCGGTCCACCCGCCCGCGATGTGCGGACCGGCATCCGGCCGCCTGCTGAGACACCGCACGCGGCGGGTGCCGGACGTCCCTTCGGCGACGGCCTGGACCGCGACCGGGGTGCCGTCCGCGGGGAAGGGCAGGAAGGCGTCGAAGGTGACGTCGCGCAGCGTCCAGGCGCCTTCGGTCCCCTGTGCGGGACGGACGGCGGCCAGTGCCCATTCCAGCATCGCGCTCGCGGGCAGCACGGCCCGGCCGTCGGCGCGGTGCCCCTCGACGAACCAGGGGTCGCGCACGGAGAGTTCGCGGCCGAACCAGCTCTCCCGGTCGGTCGCCAGCTCGATGCGTCCGCCGAGCAGGGGGTGCGCTCCCGCCGGGGCGTCCCCGCCTCGCGGCCGGCGGACGAGGTCCGGGCCCTCCAGCCAGTGGCGCCGCCCCTGGAACGCGTAGGTGGGCAGGTCCACCACACCGGTGCCGGTGTCGTGGCCGATGTGCGGGCGCTCCACCGCGATGTTGGCGACGTGGAGGGTGGCGAGCGCCGTGGCGAGGGTACGTGCCTCCGGGCGTTCGCGGTGGAGCGCATGGGCCAGGACGGGCGCGGGCGTGACGCAGTCGGCCGCGGTCTCCTCGACGAACGCGGTGAGCGTGGCGTCGGGGCCGATCTCCAGGAAGGTGACGACGCCGTCGTCGAGCAGCGACCGGGTCCCGTCCAGGAAGCGCACGGTGGAGCGCAGGTGCCGCACCCAGTAGTCCGGTGTGCGGAGGTCGTCGCCGGTGGCGGGCCGACCCGTGAGGTCGGAGACGACGGGCACCTGCGGCGGGTGGAACGTCAGTGTGCGGGCCACGGCCCGGAACTCCTCCAGGACGCCGTCCATCATCGACGAGTGGAAGGCGTGGCTGACCCGCAGCCGGGTGGTCCGCCGCCCGCGCGCCTCCCAGTAGGAGGCCATCTTCGTCACGGTCGCGTCATCGCCGGAGATGACCACGGCCCGGGGACCGTTGACGGCGGCGACGGAGACGCTCTCGTCGAACTCCCCGGCGCAGGAGAGCATCTCCGCCTCGTCGGCCTCGACGGCGATCATCGCGCCGTCGTCGGGGGCGGCCTCCATCAGCCGGGCCCTGGCGGCGACCAGGGTGCACGCGTCGGTCAGGTCCATGACACCTGCGGCGTGGGCGGCGGAGATACCGCCCACGGAGTGCCCGATCAGGTGGTCGGGAGCCGGGCCCATGGAGCGGACCAGGGCGTAGAGGGCGGTCTGCAGGGCGAAGATCGCGGGTTGAGCGTAGGCGGTGCGGTTCAGCAGCGCGGCCTGCGACGAGCCCGGCTCGGCGAACACCACGTCGCGCAGCGGGAGTTCGAGGTGACGGTCGAACTGCGCACAGACCGCGTCGAACGCCTCCGCGAAGACGGGGTAGGTGCGGTGGAGTTCGGCCCCCATGCCGGGTCGCTGGGCGCCCTGTCCGGAGAAGAGGAACGCGGTGCGGCCGCGTGCGGGGGTGCCCGTGACGAGGTGGTCGGTGGTTTCGTCGCGGGCGAGGGCGTCGAGTCCGGCCAAGAGCTCGGCCCGGTCCTGCCCCACCACGACCGCACGAT
>NZ_JBSFLQ010000053.1:0-40334 GCF_053599115.1 Streptomyces sp. NPDC001020
GCGCCGGAAGGTCCTCGTAGCGGAGCTACTAGGACATTTCGGCAACGCCGCGAGCGGCCGTGCCGGGCGTCGCGACGCCGCTCCCTATTGCCCCCAGGTCGTTAGTCCGATGCCCTGACCTGCCCCTCTGGACGGAAGATCCCGTTGTGCCCCGTAACGGCGGCCGCCTTTTTTCGCTCTCAGCATGGCTCCCTGCCATAAGAACGTACGTCCTGTACGTTTTTTACGGGACCGACTCCGAGGAGGCGCGAGCCATGATCCGACCGTCCGCCCGCCATGTCCTGCCCGAGTTCACCGAGCGCACCAGCTACGGGCACCGGACCCTTGATCCGTACGCGAAGCTGCTGGACGAGCGGATCGTGTTCCTGGGGACACCGATCGACGACACCGCGGCGAACGACGTGATGGCGCAGTTCATGCACCTGGAGCACCTGGATCCGGACCGGGACATCTCGCTGTACATCAACTCACCCGGCGGCTCGTTCAGCGCGATGACCGCGGTCTACGACACGATGCAGTACGTCGGGTGCGACGTGGAGACGATCTGCCTCGGCCAGGCGGCCTCGGCCGCGGCCGTACTGCTCACCGGGGGCACCCCCGGCAAGCGGTTCGCGCTGCCCGGCGCGCGCGTACTGATCCACCAGCCGTCCCTTCCGGAGCCCGTACAGGGGCAGACCAGTGATCTGACCATCCAGGCAGCGGAGTTGACGCGCACCCGCAGGCAGTTGGAGGAGATGCTCGCACGGCACACTGGGCAGAGTCCGGAGCGGATCGCCGCCGACATCGAGCGGGACAAGATCCTCGACGCACCGGCAGCGGTGGAGTACGGACTGGTCGACCGTGTCATTCCTACCCGCAGGGCGTCACACACCGACTCCGGCGCGAGGTGAGCCGCCGGTGCTGCCGCCCGAACTCCCTCCACTGCCCGCACTGACCCGCGCCGAGGCGGAACTGATCGACCGGTACCTCGACGTGGTCGACCTGCTCGGCCGCATCAACCCCGCGCACTCCGCGGACACCTACCGCGGGCTGCGCGCCGCCCAGGCGCTGGCAAGCAAGGCGGCGGCCCTGCGGGACGCGCTGGCGCTGATGCACCAGCGCGGGGAGAGCGACCTGCACGGCCCGACGCTCGCCCGAGCCCTGCGCGTCCTCGACGGCGAACGGCGCACGGCTCGTCTCACGGTGCCACCCGAAGAGAACTGACAGGGCGTCAACCACTACGGCGGACGTACCCCGTCCGAAACGGTCCACATGGCGTACCCACGTCCGGAGTAGGCACTCTTCCTTCCGGGGGACAGGAAGGGCCGCGCACCCACCGCTTATTCGAGGCGACAGGGACGCTGCGGTGCAGGTACGCGGCCCGTACACCCCGTCAACTCCCCTCGAACGCAGGGGTATCCACCCGAACGGGTGGATGGTGAGTAACACCACAAAACGCCGATTCCATTGTGATTTTCCGACCTCCTTGCGTGAAGATCCCTTGCTGACGACAAGCCCCCGCCACCGCGGCGGGGCGGTCCGGGCGGACGCCGAGTCCTGCCGCCGCCTGGATGACCGGTCGACAGGAGTGGATCGGCAGGAGTGGAGGACCCAGCAATGCGGGCCACCGGAGAGCTCCGGGCGGTCCTTGGGGTGAAGCCGCGTATGCGGCCGGGCTACTTCGCCAGCCCGAATCCGACAGGTCATCCTTCACAGGCGGCTGACGAAGGGTGACGCATGACTGCGCTCAATCGTGTCCCATCGCTGCTGACCCGGGCCGGTACGGCCTCCGCTCTCACCATCGCCGCCGTCGGCGGCAGCATCGTGGCCCCCGGGGTCGCCGCCCACGCCGCGCCCGCCTCTCCGGCGGCGAAAGCGCTTCGGATCGCCGCATCCGAGAAGGGATCCCCGTACCAGTGGGGCGCCACTGGACCGCATCGCTTCGATTGCTCCGGGCTCACGCTCTACGCGTACAAGAAGGCGGGCAAGAAGCTGCCCCGCACCGCCTCGGCGCAGTACAACAAGACGCACCACGTCTCCACCTCCCACCGCAAGGTGGGAGACCTGGTGTTCTTCCACTCGGGCCGGAACGTCTACCACGTCGGCATCTACGCCGGGAAGGGAAGGATCTGGCACTCCCCGAAGACCGGGGACGTGGTCAGGCTCCAGAAGATCTGGACGAAGAACGTGTGGTACGGGCGGGTCCGCTGAGGCACCCGCCAGGGTGACGGAGCTGGTGCGCCGTCAACCCGGCGGGTATGCGGAGGGCCGCGGTGGCCGACAACTCTGAGCAGCGCGGCGATGACTCAACTCCGATAGGGCGCCTGACGTACGGCCAGGCAGTGCCCACGGGCCGGGCTCGGACGGCGGTTTCACCGGCTCACGGTCGCGTCTCGCCGATCACACGCACCGCGTGCCCGACCTGCTCGTCGGTGAGGTCCGCACGGGCGGTCAGCCGCAGCCGTGACATGTCGTCGGGCACCGACGGCGGCCGGAAGCAGCCGACGGCGACTCCCGCCGTCCGGCAGTCGGCCGCCCACCGCACGGCCTGTTCGGCGGATGGTGCCCGCACCGAGACGACGGCGGCGTCCGGCCGCACCACCCTGTGGCCCTCGGCCGCGAGGCGGGAGTGTAGGGCCGCCGCCACCGTGCGGGCCCGTGTGGCGCGCTCGGGCTCGCGGCGCAGCAGGCGCAGCGCCGCGAGGGCCGCGCCGACGGCGGCTGGGGCGAGCCCGGTGTCGAAGATGAACGTCCGGGCCGCGTTGACCAGATGGTCGATCACCGGCGTCGGGCCGAGCACGGCGCCGCCCTGGCTGCCCAGCGACTTCGACAGTGTCACCGTCACCACCACGTCCGGCGCGCCCGCGAGCCCCGCCGCGCCCGGGGCTCCCCGGCCGCCGGACCCGAGGACGCCGAGGCCGTGGGCGTCGTCGACGATCAGTGCGGCGCCGGACTCCCGGCAGGCGGCGCCCAGTTCGGTCAGCGGAGCGGCGTCGCCGTCCACCGAGAAGACCGTGTCGGAGACCACGACGGCGGGTCCCCGGTGGGTGTCGAGCGCCTTGCGGACCGCGTCGGGATCGGCGTGGGCGACGACCTGGGTGGTGCCGCGCGCGAGGCGGCAGCCGTCGATGAGCGAGGCGTGGTTGCCGGCGTCGGAGACGATCAGGGAGTCGTGCGGCGCGAGCGTGGTGACGGCCGCGAGATTGGCCGCGTACCCGGAGGAGAAGACGAGGGCCGCCTCGAAGCCGCAGAAGTCGGCCAGTTCTCGCTCCAGTTCGCCGTGCAGATCCGTGGTGCCGGTGACGAGCCGGGAGCCGGTGGAGCCACCACCCCACCGACGAGCCGCCGAAGCCGCGCCCTCGGTGACCTCCCGGTGGCGGGCGAGGCCCAGGTAGTCGTTGCTCGCGAGGTCCAACAGCGGGGAGTCCGCGGCACGGGGGCGCAGGGTGCGGACGAGCCCGGCCCGGCGGCGCGCCTGCGCCTGCTCTTCGATCCAGTCGAATGCCATAGGTCTCCCAGGGCGTTGTAAGCAGTGAACAGACATTAGCCGCAGGGCAGCCCATCCGGGGTGTGGTGATACCCACACCGCGAACGGTGTCTGTTGTGCGAAGTCTCCTTGGCCCGAGGCACTCCGGTAGGACAGGATCGGCTCCCATGAACCTGCTGAACACGCTGGTGGACAAGGGGCTGCGGCGCGAGACGCCGACCCGCGAGGAGGCGCTCGCGGTCCTCGCCACCTCCGACGACGACGTGCTCGATGTGGTGGCTGCGGCCGGCAAGGTGCGCCGCCACTGGTTCGGGCGACGGGTGAAGCTCAACTATCTCGTCAACCTGAAGTCCGGGCTGTGCCCTGAGGACTGTTCCTACTGTTCTCAGCGGCTCGGTTCGAAGGCGGACATCCTCAAGTACACCTGGCTCAAGCCGGACGATGCCTCGAAGGCCGCCGCGGCCGGCGTCTCGGGCGGCGCCAAGCGGGTCTGTCTGGTGGCGAGCGGGCGCGGGCCCACCGACCGGGACGTGGACCGGGTCTCCGAGACCATCAAGGCGATCAAGGAGCAGAACGAGGACGTCGAGGTGTGTGCCTGCCTGGGCCTGCTCTCCGACGGCCAGGCCGAGCGGCTGCGCACCGCGGGCGCGGACGCCTACAACCACAACCTGAACACGTCCGAGGCGACCTACGGCGACATCACCACCACCCACACCTACGCCGACCGGGTGGACACCGTGCACAAGGCGCACGCGGCCGGCCTGTCCGCCTGCTCGGGACTGATCGCGGGCATGGGTGAGAGCGATGAGGACCTGGTGGACGTGGTCTTCTCGCTGCGCGAGCTGGACCCGGACTCGGTTCCGGTGAACTTCCTGATCCCCTTCGAGGGCACCCCGCTCGCGAAGGAGTGGAACCTGACCCCGCAACGGTGTCTGCGGATCCTGGCGATGGTGCGGTTCGTGTGCCCGGACGTCGAGGTGCGCATCGCGGGCGGCCGCGAGGTCCACCTCCGTACGATGCAGCCGCTGGCCCTGCACGTGGCCAACTCGATCTTCCTCGGTGACTACCTCACCAGCGAGGGCCAGGCGGGCCGGGCCGATCTGGAGATGATCGCGGACGCCGGGTTCGAGGTGGAGGGCACGGAGCAGGTGACGCTGCCGGAGCACCGGGCGGCGGGCGGGTGCGGCAGTCACGAGAGCGCCGGATGCGGATCTCACGAGGGCAGCGGTGCCTGTGGTTCCGCTGCGGCCCGCGACCCACAGGCCGGCGAGTCCCGTACGGACCTGGTCGCCGTACGCCGCCGGGGTGCCGGAACGGATCTCGCGCCCAATGCCTGAGCTGCCCGTGGACGAGCTGCTGGACCTGGACCGGCGGCATGTCTGGCATCCGTACGGCCCCATGCCGGGACGCCAGGAGCCGTTCGTCGTGGAGTCGGCGAGCGGTGTGCGCCTGCGTCTCGCGGACGGCCGCGGCGAGCTCGTCGACGGCATGTCGTCCTGGTGGTCGGCGATCCACGGCTACAACCACCCGGTGCTCAACGAGGCCGCGCGTGCCCAGCTCGAGCGGATGA
Organism: Streptomyces sp. NPDC001020; assembly: GCF_053599115.1. Taxonomy (NCBI): domain Bacteria; kingdom Bacillati; phylum Actinomycetota; class Actinomycetes; order Kitasatosporales; family Streptomycetaceae; genus Streptomyces; species Streptomyces sp. NPDC001020. The sequence continues at coordinate 5,037 of NZ_JBSFLQ010000053.1, forward strand.
GCCATGTGATGTTCGGTGGGCTCACCCATGAGCCGGCCGTTCGGCTCGCCAAGCTCCTTGTCGACATGTCGCCCGAGGGTCTCGAGCACGTCTTCCTCGCGGACTCCGGTTCGGTCTCGGTCGAGGTCGCGGTCAAGATGTGCCTGCAGTACTGGCGCTCGCTCGGCCGCCCTGGCAAGCAGCGCCTGCTGACCTGGCGGGGCGGCTACCACGGCGACACCTGGCACCCGATGTCCGTGTGCGATCCCGAGGGCGGGATGCACGAACTGTGGCGGGGCGCCCTGCCCCGGCAGGTGTTCGCAAAGGCGCCGCCGGCCACGTACGAGGAGTCGTACGCGGACCATCTGCGCGCCATGATCGAACGGCACGCGGACGAACTGGCCGCGGTGGTTGTCGAACCGGTGGTGCAGGGCGCGGGCGGGATGCGCTTCCACTCCCCCGCCTATCTGCGGGTGCTGCGCGAGGCGTGCGACGCGCACGACGTGCTGCTCGTCTTCGACGAGATCGCCACGGGGTTCGGGCGCACCGGCGCGCTGTTCGCCGCGGACCATGCCGCGGTGACACCGGATGTGATGTGCGTGGGCAAGGCGCTGACCGGCGGTTACCTGACCATGGCGGCGACGCTGTGCACCCCGCGGGTGGCCGACGGGATCTCCCGGGGCGAGGTGCCGGTGCTCGCCCACGGCCCCACCTTCATGGCCAATCCGCTGGCGGCCGCCGTGTCCTGTGCCTCGCTCGGCCTGCTGCTCGGCCAGGACTGGCTCTCGGAGGTCAAGCGCATCGAGGCAGGGCTACGGGAAGGGCTCGCGGAAGCGGCGTCCGTGCCCGGGGTGCGGGAGGTGCGGGTACTCGGCGCCATCGGGGTCGTCCAGCTCGACCACGAGGTGGACGTGGCGGCGGCGACGCGGGCCGCGGTGCGCGAGGGTGTGTGGTTGCGGCCGTTCCGCGACCTTGTCTACACGATGCCGCCGTATGTGACCGACGACGCGGACGTGGCACGGATCGCCCGCGCGGTGGGCGCGGCGGCACGGGAGGGATGACATGTCGGTACTGGTGATCACGGGGACCGGCACGGAGGTCGGCAAGACGGTCACGACGGCCGCCGTCGCCGCGGTGGCCGTCGCCGCCGGACGGTCCGTGGCCGTGCTCAAGCCGGCGCAGACGGGCGTGGGGCCTGACGAGCGCGGGGACGCCGACGAGGCGGCCCGGCTCTCAGGGGCGCTCACCACGGTCGAACTCGCCCGCTATCCGGAGCCGTTGGCGCCCGGGACGGCGGCACGGCGGGCCGGGATGCCGCCCGTGCGGCCGCATGAGGTGGCGGAAGCGGCCGCCAAACTGGCCGTCGAGCACGATCTGGTCCTCGTCGAGGGTGCGGGTGGGCTGCTCGTACGGTTCGACGACGAGGGCGGCACCCTGGCGGACGCGGCACGGCTGCTGGCGGCACCGGTACTGGTGGTCGCGCCGGCAGGCCTCGGCACGCTCAACGCGACCGAACTGACAGCACGTGAACTCAGGTTCCGAGGGTTGGACCTGGCGGGAGTCGTCATCGGAAGCTGGCCGCAGGCGGCCGATCTCGCGGCACGGTGCAACCTCGCGGACCTTCCGGTGGTGGCCGGAGCGCCGTTGCTCGGCGCGCTGCCCGCGGGAGCCGGGGCGTACACGCCCGCCGACTTCCGTGCCGGGGCACCCAACTGGCTGGCATCCCGGCTGGGCGGAACATGGAACGCGCAGGCGTTCAGCTCGGCGATCGAGCCGTAGTGTCCTGACACCGCCGGCGACCGGCTGGTGCCCCCCTTGCGCCGGTGCCCGGGGCACGTCCCATGACGGAGACGCGCCTGGACTTCTGGGGGATACCGGGTGTGCCGCGCCTCGCACTACCCTCGGCGAGGACAGGGATGACGGGGACGCCGGTACGTCCACGACGAGGAGGCGGTCTTGTCGACTGCTGCTGCGGAACACGCCCAGGGCAGCGCCGGGGCGGACCGGTTCGCCGCCCGCGCCCGCGGTCTGACGAAGGCGTACGGCTCGGGCGAGACGATGGTGCTCGCCCTCGACGCCGTCGACGTGGACATCGCCCGCGGTCGCTTCACCGCGGTCATGGGCCCCTCGGGTTCGGGGAAGTCCACACTGATGCACTGCCTGGCAGGGCTCGACACCGTCTCGGCCGGTCAGGTCTGGCTCGGCGACACCGAGATCACGGGGCTGAAGGACCGCGAGCTGACCCGGCTGCGCCGGGACCGGGTCGGCTTCATGTTCCAGTCCTTCAATCTGATCCCGACGCTCAACGCGGCCGAGAACATCACGCTCCCCATGGATATCGCCGGCCACAAGCCCGACCAGAAGTGGCTCGACCAGGTCGTCGACACGCTGGGCCTGCGCGACCGGCTGAAGCACCGGCCGTCGCAACTGTCCGGCGGGCAGCAGCAGCGCGTCGCCTGTGCGCGGGCGCTCGCCTCGCGCCCCGAGCTGATCTTCGCGGACGAGCCGACGGGCAATCTCGACTCGCGGGCAGGTCTTGAGGTCCTGGGCTTTCTGCGCGAGGCGGTCGACGAGTTGGGGCAGACGGTCGTCATGGTCACACACGATCCGGGCGCGGCCGCCCACTCCGACCTGGTGCTGTTCCTGGCGGACGGCCGGATCGTGGACGAGAGGGACCGGCCGACGGCGGAGGCGGTGCTGGAGCGCATGCGTCGGTTCGCCGGCAGAAGCGGCCGGGCCCCCGGTGCGGACACGCCCCCGGCTGCCTTCGACGACGTGTCCGGTTACGAGGACTGAGGCGACCGTGCTGAAGGCGACGTTGCGCGGATTCCTGGCGCACAAGGGACGGCTGGCCCTGTCGGCGCTGGCCGTCCTGCTGTCCGTGGCGTTCGTCGCGGGCAGCCTGATCTTCTCGGACACGGTCACCCGGACCTTCGACCGGCTGTTCGCCTCCACGGCGGCCGATGTGACCGTGAGCCCCAAGGAGGACCTGAACGCGCGGCTCCCCTCTGGTGCGACCGAGACCTTGCCCGCGGCGTTGGCGGCGCGGGTGGCCGAGGTCGACGGAGTTGCGGCCACCCGTGTGGACGTCGCCGTCAGCGACATCACGGTCGTCGACCGCAGGCACGACCCGGTGGGGCCGACCACCGGCGCGCCCACCATCGCCAGGAACTGGACCGTCACGAAGCGCAGCCCGGTGAAGCTCACCTCGGGTCACGCGCCGCGCGGCCCCGGCGAGGCGCTTCTGGACGCGGACACCGCCCGGCACAAGCACGTGCGGATCGGCGACACGCTGACGGTGCTCGCGCGACCGGGCTCGTTCAAGGTCCGGGTCGTCGGGATCGCCACGTTCACCACCACCAACCCGGGTGCCGCCCTGGTCTTCCTGGACACCCCGACCGCCCAGACCAGGCTGCTGGGCAGCCCCGCGGCGGCCACCAGCATCTCGGTGGACGCGGCGCCGGGCGTCGGCGACGCCGGGCTCAAGCAACGGATCGTCGCCGCGCTCCACTCCTCCGCGTACGAGGTGAAGACCGCGGGTGAACAGGCCAAGTCCGACACCGACCGGCTCGGTACGTTCCTCGACGTGATCAAGTACGTGATGCTGGGATTCGCCGGCATCGCGGTGCTCGTGGGCGTGTTCCTCATCGTCAACACGTTCTCGATGCTCATCGCCCAGCGCACCCGGGAACTGGGCCTGTTGCGGGCGCTGGGCGCCGACCGGCGGCAGGTGCGCCGATCCGTGCTGACGGAGGCGCTGCTGCTGGGGCTGGCCGGCTCGACGCTGGGGCTCGCCGCCGGCATCGGGCTCGCGGCCGGGCTGATCCGGCTGATGAGCGTGTTCGGTATGAACATCAGGTCCACCGAGATGGTGATCGGCTGGGTGACTCCGGTCTCGGCGTACGTGGTCGGGGTCGGGGTCACCTTCGTGGCGGCCTATCTCCCGGCCCGGCGGGCGGCCGGAGTCTCCCCCATGGCGGCCCTCGCGGACGCGGAAGTCGCCGGTGTGGGGCGCCCGTTGAGGGTCCGCGCGGTGGCGGGCGCGATCGTCGGCGCGCTCGGGGTCGCCGCGCTGGCGGGCTGCGCGCGGGCGACGAAGGTCGCGTCGGCCACCTCCTTCCTCGGCGTCGGTGTCGTTCTCACGCTCGTCGCGACGGTGATCGCGGGCCCGCTGCTGGTCCGCCCGGTGATCCGGGTGCTGGGCGCAGCCTTCCCCGCCCTGTTCGGCACGGTCGGGCGGATGAGCCAGCGCAACGCCCTGCGCAATCCGCGCCGCACCGGCGCCACGGCGTCCGCACTGATGGTCGGGCTCGCCCTGGTGGGCGGGATGTCGGTGGCGAGCGCCTCCATGTCCAAGTCCTTCGACCAGCAGATCGACAAGACCCTGGGCGCCGACTTCATGGTGCAGAGCGGCACCTTCCGCCCGTTCCCCAGGGAGATCACCGACCGGGTCCGGGCCACGGCGGGCGCCGGGCTCGTCGTCCGCGAGCGGCACACCGCCGTGGCGGTGCGGCTGCCGGACGGCGAACGGGTCGAGACCGTGGCCGGAGGCTACGATCCACGGCTCGACGAGGTCGCCCACATCACCTATGCCCGGGGCGATTCGGCCACCGCGCTCGCGAACGGCGCCATCGCCATGGACGTGAAGTTCGCGAGGAACCATGGTGTACGCCTTGGCAGCACGATCCCCGTCCAGTTCCCGGGCGGACGCCACGCCGGTCTGAGAGTCGGCGCGCTCACCGACCAGGGCGGGGCGGAAGGCTTCGGTGTGAAGGGCGGGCTGTTCCTCGGGATGGCGACGCTCGAGAAGTACGTACCGGGCGGGCAGGACTCCGCGCTGTACGTCAACGCGGCACCCGGGACGCCCAAGGACCGGTTGCGGTCCCACCTGGAGAAGACCCTCGACGCCTACCCCCAGGTCCAGGTCCGCGATCAGGCCGACTACAAGAAGCTGGTGCACGACCAGATCGCCGTGCTGCTCTACCTCGTGTACGCGCTGCTCGGCCTGGCCATCGTCATCGCGGTGCTCGGGGTGGTCAACACTCTGGCACTGTCGGTCGTCGAGCGCACCCGTGAGATCGGGCTGCTGCGCGCCATCGGGCTCGCGCGGCGGCAGTTGCGCCGGATGATCCGGCTGGAGTCGGTGGTGATCGCCGTCTTCGGGGCCGTGCTCGGGCTGGCGCTGGGACTCGTGTGGGGCGTGTGCACGCAGCAGGTCCTCGCGCTGAAGGGCATGAAAGCGCTGGCGATCCCGTGGGGCACGATCGCCGCCGTGGTGGTGGGTTCGGCGGTCGTGGGAGTGGTGGCGGCACTGCTGCCCGCGCTACGAGCCTCGCGTATGAACGTACTGGCGGCCATCGCGCACGAATGATGTACTCGGCACGCACTCAAGTCACTTCATCTGTGATTGAGGAGAGTTCATGCCACGTCCGTTCCGTTTCGGCGTCAATCTGCTCGATCCCGCACCGGCCGACGAATGGCGCGCCAAGTGCCGGCGCGCCGAGGAACTCGGCTACGACGTGATCCTCGTCCCCGACCATCTCGGCTGGCCCGCACCGTTCCCGGCACTGGTCGCTGCGGCAGGGGCGACCGAGCGTGCCCGGGTGGGCACGTTCGTACTCAACGCCGGTTTCTGGAATCCAGTGCTGCTCGCCCGCGAGGTGGCCACGACGGACGCGCTGACGGACGGGCGCCTCGAACTCGGCCTCGGCACCGGCTACGTACAGGCCGAGCACGACAAGGCGGGACTGCCGTACGGCTCGGCGAAGGAACGCGTGGACCATCTCCGGCACGTGGTCGAGGAGTTGGACCGGTTACTCGGCTTGCCGGAGCACCAGCCGCAGCCCGTGCAGCGGCCGCGGGTACCGCTGCTGATCGGCGCCAACGGCGACCGGATGCTGAAGCTCACCGCCGAGCACGCCGACATCGCGGCGTTCACGGGCGCCCGCACTGTACCGGGAAGCACGACAGGAAAGCTGGCGCCGATCACGGACGAGGAGCTCGACGAACGCGTCGCCCTGTACCGGAAGCTCGCGGCGGACCGCGCGGAACCCGCCGAGCTGAACCTGCTCGTCCAGATGGTCGTGGTCACCGACGATCGCGTGGGAGTGGCCCGGCAACTGCTGGAGCGCTTCAAGGGCCCGACCCTCGAACAGGTCCTGGCACTTCCCATCCTCCTGCTCGGCACCGTGGAGCAGATCGTCGGGCAGGTGCGCGCGCAACGCGAGCGGTACGGGTTCACCTATCTGACCGTTCTGGAGCCGTACATGGAGGCGTTCGCGCCGGTGATGGAGGAGCTGCGCGGCGCGTAGCCGTCCACCTGCCGGAATCGGCTGCCGGCATCGATCAGGCCGTCCGCATGCTGGAATTGCCCGCCCAAGATCGCGGTGCATGGTGTCATCGCCGCATGACTGATCTGCGGATACGGGCCGCCGGATGCGAGGACCTCGACGTCGTACTGGCCTTCTGGAAGCTGGCAGCCGAGGGCACGAGCATCAGCGACGACCGGGACGGCGTGGAACGGTTGGTCGCCCACGACCCCGAGGCGTTGATCCTGGCGATGGGGGTCCCCCCGGGTCGAACGGAGTCGAGACCTTGGGGGAGGGACGGCGAGCTGGTCGGCACGGTGATCGCCGGCTTCGACGGCTGGCGGTGTCACCTGTACCGGCTGGCGGTCCATCCCGAGCGGCGCCGTCTCGGAATCGGCTCGGCGCTGCTGGCCGCCGCGCAGGAGCGGTTCGTACGGCTCGGTGGGCGACGCGGCGACGCGATGGTCCTGGAGCGCAACGAGAGGGCGCACCACGTGTGGCGGGCCGCGGGGTACACACCCCAGGAACAGTGGCGACGCTGGGTGAAGCCCTTCACTCCCTGACTCACTTTGCGCAATCTTTGCCAGGGGTGGATCGGGCCGCCCCACCATGGAAGTGTGAGTGTCCGTCGATGAGCGAGCATCCCCCTCCCCGACATCGCGCGGTCGTCGCGTCCCTGCACGATCCTGGGACGGAGGTGACCCGATGACCGAAGTGCTCCTCCTGCTGGTGGCGATTCTGCTCTCGCTCGCCTGCGGTGGCTTCGTCGCGGCCGAGTTCTCCCTCACCACGGTCGAGCGCAGCGAGCTGGAGCATGCCGCGGAGCGCGGTGAGCGCGGTGCGTCGGGCGCCCTGAAATCCGTACGCAGCTTGATCTTCCAGATCTCCGGCGCCCAGCTCGGGATCACCGTCACCAACCTGGTGGTCGGCATGCTCTCCGAACCGTCGATCGCCAGGCTGATCGCGGGCCCGCTGAAGTCACTGGGCCTGTCACGGTCCACGTCCACGTCCGTCGCCCTCGTCATCGGCACGGGTCTGTCCACCGTCTTCCTGATGGTGGTCGGTGAGCTGGTGCCCAAGAACTGGGCGATCTCCTCACCGCTGGCCGTGGCCAAGCGGGTGGGTACGCCGCTGCTCTGGTTCAGCACCGCGTTCCGTCCGTTCATCAGGCATCTGAACAGGATGGCCAACCGCGCCGTGCGTCACTTGGGCATGGAACCGGCCGAGGAGCTGGCCTCCGCGCGCAGCCCCCAGGAACTGGTGACGCTCGCCCGGCACTCCGCGAAGAAGGGCGCACTGGAGGCGGACACCGCCGAGCTGTTCGTCCGCACTCTCAACCTCGCCGACCTGACCGCGGAGAACGTGATGACGCCGCGTGTCCAGGTCGTCGCCCTGGACGTACGGGCCACCTGCGAGGACCTGGCGAACGCGACACGCGCGACGGGCCTGTCGCGTTTCCCCGTCTACCGCGGCAGCCTAGACACTGTCGTCGGCACCGCACACATCAAGGACGTCGTGGCCGTGCCCGCCGACGCACGACCACGACGTTCGGTCGTCCAGGTGATGCGCGAGCCGCTGTTCGTCCCGGAGTCCCTGACCGTCGACCGGCTGCTGGACCAGCTCTCCGGCAAGCGCACGATGGCCGTCGTCATCGACGAGTACGGCGGCACCGCCGGGGTCGCCACACTCGAGGACATCGTCGAGGAAGTCGTCGGCGAGGTACGCGACGAGCACGACCCGCACGAGACGCCCGACCTGGCCCCGGCCGGCACGGACCTGGCCGGCCGGGCACTGTACTCGGCCGACGGCTCGGCCCGTGTCGACCAACTGGCACGCGTCGGACTGCGGGTGCCCGAAGGCCCGTACGAGACGCTGGCCGGCCTCGTCGCCACCGAACTCGGTCGTATCCCGGCCGAGGGCGACACCGTCGAAGTCGCCGGATGGCGCCTCGACGTGGTGGACGCCTCCGGCCGCAGGGCCGCACGCGTGCTCATGCACGCACCACCCCCCGCCGGGGAGGGGAAACAGTGACCCTCGTGCAGCTACTGATCGGTCTGCTGACGCTCGTCCTGAACGCCTTCTTCGTCGGCGCCGAGTTCGCGCTGATCTCCGTCCGTCGCAGCCAGATCGAACCGCACGCCGAGGCGGGCGACCGGCGCGCCCGCAGCGTCCTGTGGGGCCTGGAGCACGTATCGGAACTGCTGGCCGCGGCACAGCTCGGCATCACCCTGTGCACCCTGGTCCTCGGTGTGGTCGCGGAACCGGCGATCGCGCACCTGCTGGAACCGGTGTTCTACGCGGTAGGCATCCCGCAGAAAGCGGGCAGCGGCATATCGTTCGTGATCGCGCTGGTCCTCGCGACATATCTGCACATGCTGCTCGGTGAGATGGTGCCGAAGAACGTCGCGCTCGCGGAGCCGATGCGCCTGGCGCTGCTGCTCGCGCCGCCGCTGGTCGGACTGTCCCGGGCGCTGCGCCCGGTGATCTTCACCGTGAACGCCCTCGCGAACGGGCTGCTGGCACTGCTGGGCGTGGAGACGAAGGGCGAGGTCACGGCCACCTACTCGGACGACGAGCTGGCGCGCCTGGTCAAGAGCTCCGGTGAGGCCGGGCTCATCGACGACCGAGCGCTGGAACGGTTGCACGACGCACTGGAACTGGGCCGCCGGCCCGCGCGCGACGTGGTGGTGCCGCTGGAACGCGTCGTCTACGCGCGTGTGGGCATCACTCCGGGGCAGTTGGAGCGGCTGTCGGCCGAGTCCGGCTTCTCGCGCTTCCCGGTCGTCGAAGAGGACCGGCGGATCATCGGCTATCTGCACGTCAAGGACGCGCTGGACGCCTCGGCACAGGACACGCCGTTCCGGCTGCGCGACCTGCGTCCCGTCGCACGGGTACGGGAGAGCACACCACTGGACGACGTACTCACGGCGATGCGGGGCAGCCGTACTCATCTGGCGGCGGTCATGGGCGCGGACGGACGGCTGGCCGGGCTGGTGACGATGGAGGACGTGCTGCGGGAGCTGTTCGGACAGCCGACCTGACGGCCGGTGGGTATCGCCGTCGGCCGCTCGGTGCGAGACGTGACACGGGAAGCCGGCGTACGCACGGAGGGCGACCGACCGACGGGTATGCCCCGCGGGATACCATCGACGGCGCCATGCAGACGAACCCCACATACACCAGCCTGGTCGCGGTCGGCGACTCCTTCACCGAGGGCATGTCGGACCTGCTGCCCGACGGCTCGTACCGCGGCTGGGCAGATGTCCTCGCGGGCCGGATGGCCGCACGGACACCCGAGTTCCGGTATGCCAACCTCGCCGTGCGCGGCAAGCTGATCGGGCAGATCGTCGACGAGCAGGTGGAGCTCGCCGCCGCGATGCGCCCCGATGTGATCACACTGGTCGGCGGGCTCAACGACACGCTGCGGCCCAAGTGCGACATGGGGCGCGTACGGGGTCTGCTGACGGAGGCCGTGGAGCGGCTGGCCCCCTCGTGCGAGCAGCTCGTCCTGATGCGCAGCCCCGGCCGCCAGGGCCCGGTCCTCGAACGCTTCCGTCCCCGCATGGAGGAACTGTTCGCCTGCGTCGACGAGCTGGCCGCCCGGCACGGTGCGCTCGTGGTCGACCTGTACGGGGCGCCGTCGCTGGGGGACCCACGCCTGTGGGACGTGGACCGGCTGCACCTGACCACCGAGGGTCACCGCCGGGTGGCGGAGGCAGTGTGGCAGACGCTCGGCTATGAGGCGGAGGACACGCGGTGGCGTACGCCGCTGCCCGAGAGCGTGCCGCCGAGCTGGCTCGCCCGCCGCACCGCGGACATCCGTTTCACCCGGCAGCATCTGCTGCCGTGGATAGGACGCCGGCTGACGGGCCGCTCGTCGGGCGACGGCCGGACAGGCGCCCATTTCAGCGCTGAGCTGGGAAAAGCCTTCTGGGTCACCCCTGCGGACCACACAAACCCCGGCCCTGTGACGGACTGGCGACAGGTGGGCACCTAGGGCGTGTTTCGAAAGTCCCGTCGTCCGCCCGAAGGGCGGGCCCCGCGGCGTCTGGTGCGGGGCCTCGCAAGGCGGAGGGTCGCCCGCGTACTGGGCGTACGCGGGCGATCCCGACAACGCGGCGTGGGGGTCCCCCCTGCTCGAAGAGCTTGAGGGAGTGCCGTGCCAGGCGTCGCGGGGCAGGCGGGACTTTCGAAACACGCCCTAGACTCGTCCAGCATTGCAGCCGTGACGGGCAACGTTTGCCCGTCAAGGAGCGGCGTCCGGGGCGACCGCCCGCGCCCACTCGTCCTCCGTGACGGGCGTCTCGTAGGTTCGGCCGAACCGGGCCACGGCGCTGGCCTGCACGAATCGCCAGTAGAATCCGTTTACGTGACTGCTGCGCCCGCAAAGCCCCGTATCCCGAACGTCCTCGCCGGACGGTACGCCTCCACCGAGCTCGCCACGCTCTGGTCCCCCGAACAGAAGGTGAGGCTGGAGCGCCAGCTCTGGCTCGCCGTGCTGCGGGCCCAGAAGGACCTGGGGATCGAGGTGCCGGACGCGGCGATCGCCGACTACGAACGCGTCCTCGACCAGGTCGACCTCACTTCGATCGCCGAGCGCGAGAAGGTCACCCGGCACGACGTGAAGGCACGGATCGAGGAGTTCAACGCTCTCGCCGGGCACGAGCACGTGCACAAGGGCATGACCTCGCGTGACCTGACGGAGAACGTCGAGCAGTTGCAGATCCGGCTGTCGCTGGAGCTGGTGCGCGACCGCACGGTGGCCGTGCTGGCGCGCCTCGGCAGGCTGGCGGGCGAGTACGGCGAACTGGTCATGGCCGGCCGCTCGCACAACGTGGCCGCCCAGGCCACCACCCTCGGCAAGCGCTTCGCCACCGCCGCCGACGAGCTGCTCGTCGCGTACGCACGGGTCGAGGAGCTGCTGGGCCGGTACCCGCTGCGCGGCATCAAGGGCCCGGTCGGCACGGCGCAGGACATGCTGGACCTGCTCGGCGGGGATGCGGACAAGCTCGCCGAGCTGGAGCGGCGGATCGCCGGACACCTGGGTTTCTCGCAGGCCTTCACCTCGGTCGGCCAGGTCTATCCGCGCTCGCTCGACTACGAGGTCGTCACCGCGCTGGTGCAGCTGGCCGCCGCGCCGTCCTCACTGGCGAAGACGATCCGGCTGATGGCCGGGCACGAGCTGGTCACCGAGGGCTTCAAGCCCGGCCAGGTCGGCTCCTCCGCGATGCCGCACAAGATGAACACCCGCTCCTGCGAGCGCGTCAACGGCCTGATGGTGATCCTGCGCGGCTACGCCTCCATGACCGGCGAGCTGGCGGGCGACCAGTGGAACGAGGGCGACGTGTCCTGCTCGGTGGTGCGCCGGGTGGCGCTGCCGGACGCGTTCTTCGCGCTGGACGGTCTTCTGGAGACGTTCCTGACGGTGCTCGACGAGTTCGGCGCCTTCCCCGCCGTCGTCGCCCGTGAGCTGGACCGCTACCTGCCGTTCCTCGCCACGACGAAGGTACTGATGGCCGCGGTGCGCGTGGGCGTGGGCCGTGAGGTCGCGCACGAGGCCATCAAGGAGAACGCCGTCGCCTGCGCGCTCGCGATGCGCGAGCAGGGCGCCGAGCGCAACGAACTGCTGGACAGGCTGGCCGCGGACGAGCGCATCCCGCTGGACCGTGGTCGGCTGGACGCTCTGATGGCCGACAAGCTGTCCTTCACGGGCGCCGCCGCCGACCAGGTCGGGGCGGTCGTCGGCCGTATCGAGGAGATCGTGAAGCAGCACCCGAAGGCCGCCGGCTATGCCCCGGGGGCGATTCTCTGACCCGGTTCACAGGAGCTGGAGGCCGTCCGCGACTGTCTGGTATCAGACGTGGTCGCGGACGGCCTCGGTCGCTTCTTGCGCCCTCGGACCGGCCGTTGCGCCACTCACGACCGGTCCGAGGGTTCACCCCGACACGTCTGCACGCCTCGGGATTTGGCGAAGGCAGGGTGGTTGCCTTGCAGGCAGCCGGCCTGACAGCAACCGGTTACCTGACCACCCGCTCACAGCAGCGACCATCGACGAACTCCGGGACATGCGCGAAGCCGGACGGCTCGTAGGCGACAGCGCTGCAGCGCACGGTCCCTCTGGGGCTCTCGATGCGGAACGTGCCGAAGAAGGACCCGTGGCGGGGTGCCCCATGGAAGGCCTCGCAGCCCCGCCCCACCGCCATGAGCGTGTCATGACGGGTCTCCAGCATCACGCACCGGTAGGTGGCGTCAAGCGAACCTCGGTCCGGAGCCCCAGGGCCGCCCGCCGTTCGCGACGGTCGCGGCGTCCTCCCCTCCCACTTCGGCTATCGCCGGGCCGCACGGCCGCCCCCGCACTCAGGCGTCCCGGCGCTCCAGGCGCCAGAGGCCCGCGAGCAGCGCCGCCCCCGTCCACACCGCCGTCACCGCCAGCCCCGTCCAGGGGCCCAGCATCCCGTCGGACGTCCGGTGCAGGACTACCTGTCCCGCCTTGTCGGGCAGCAGGTCCGCCGCGGTGCCCGACATTCCTCCGATCACGAAGGACACGAGGAGCAGGAACGGCACGAGGACGCTCAGCGTGGCGATACCGCTGCGCAGCAGTGCCGCGAGCCCGGCGGCGAACAGCGCCATCAGCGTCAGGTAAAGACCGCAGCCCACGACACCGCGCAGGCTGTCGGACCAGCTCAGTCCGCTCGCCTTGGTGCCGAGGACCGCCCTGCCCACCAGCAGGCTCACCGTCCCGGCCACCAGGCCGACGGCGAAGACCGGTGCACCGATGGCCACCACCTTGGCCGCGAACCATCGTCCGCGCCGCGGCACCGCGGCCAGCGAGAGCCGCAGCGCACCGCCCTGGAACTCCTGCGACACGGCCGTCGCGCCGTACGCGATCGCCGCGATCTGTCCGAAGCTGACGCCGAACAACGCCGAGAACAGCGGGTCGAAGTCGGGGCCCCCGGTGTCGAGTGCAGCCAGTGCGGAGAAGGCCGCCGTGGCGAGCACGATCGCCAGGAGGGCGCCGACCAGCGACCGCAACGTGCGGATCTTGATCCACTCGGAGTGGAGTACGGGTACGAACGCCATGACTCAGGCCTCCCGGGGCTGTGTCGAGGTGGACGCAAACTCGGCGTCGTGTGCTGTGAGATCGAGATAGGCCTGTTCCAACGTGGCCTCCTCGGCGGCGAGTTCGAGGATCGGCAGGCCCGCAGCGGAGGCCAGGCGGCCGATGTCCTCCACGCGCGTGTGCCGCACGCTCCACCGCCCGGCCCCCGTCTCGGCGGCCTCGTACCCGTGTTCCTTGAGCAGCGTGCCCAGGGCGGCGCCGTCCGTTGTGCGCACCCGGACACGGGGCTCCACGCGCGCGTCGATGAACTCCCGCATCGGCAGGTCGGCCAGCAGCCTGCCCCGGCCCAGGACCACCAGGTGGTCGGCGAAGGAGGCGGTCTCGTTCATCAGATGGCTGGAGACAAGGACGGTACGGCCCTCGTCGGCGAGCCGGCGCAGCAACTGACGGATCCAGACGATCCCTTCGGGGTCGAGCCCGTTGGAGGGCTCGTCCAGCAGCACGACGGGCGGATCCCCCAGGAGCGCGGCCGCGATACCCAGGCGCTGGCGCATGCCCAGGGAGTACGTCTTCACGTGGCGCCTCGCCACCGATGCGAGCCCCGCCTCCTCCAGCACCGCCTCCACCCGGCTCCGCGGGATGCGGTTGCTCGCGGCGAGCGCCCGCAGATGGGCGTGGGCGGTACGTGAGCCGTGCGCGGCCTGCGCGTCGAGCAACGCGCCCACGTGGCGCAGCGGTTCGTCGAGCGTGGCGTAGTGGCGGCCGCCGAGGGTGGCGGTGCCGGACGTGGGTCGGTCCAGGCCGAGCACGAGCCGCATGGTGGTGGACTTGCCGGCGCCGTTGGGGCCGAGGAAGCCGGTGACACGGCCGGGCCGGACGCGGAAGGTGAGGTGGTCCACGGCGCGTGTGGTGCCGTACTCCTTCGTGAGGTTTTGAACGTCGATGCTGGTCATGGCCACAGGATCGCCGCCCGCGCGGATGCGGTGCCTCCCCCGCGGGGGGAGATCGTCTCCCCCGCACGGGGGAGGACTGCTGTCAGTGGCGGCTGGCACGATCTTCGGATGGCCCGCCTTCTGCGCCCGCTGCTGCGGGGGACGACGTACACGCGCTTGCTGCATCTGTGGGTGCCGGTGCTGTTCGTCAGCGTGTGGATGTTCATCAAGATGTCGTGGCCGTGGGTGCCCGCCGTGCTGTTGCTCCCGCTCGGGCTGGTCCCGGCCGTACGGCTGGGCGAGGGCGTGCAGGCACGGCTGCTGCTGACCCCCGGTAACGGGGAGGACAGTGCGAGCATCTCGGTCGCGCCGTCGGCGACATGGCGCGACCGGCTGCGCACCGTGCTGTGGCTGGAGGCGCGCATGGCGCTGGGAGTGGTCACGATGTTCGCGTGCGTGTGGCTGCCGGTCACCGCGTACGACCTGGCCCGTGCCGCCCAGGTGCCGGTGCACGAGCCGTTCTTGACGGTCGAACGACCCCACTGGGCCTACGCGTTGCTGGTGCCGTTGCCCCTCCTCGCGCTGTACGGCGTGGTGGTGGGGCTCGGCGCACTGGTCACCATGGTGGCACGCCTGTTGCTCGGTCCGTCCGCGGCCGAGCGGCTCGCCGCCCTGGAGGAGCGCACCGAGCAGCTTCTGGAGCGCACCCGTATCGCGCGCGAGCTGCACGATTCCATCGGCCATGCGCTGACGGTGGCCGTGGTACAGGCGGGCGCGGCGCGGGCGGCCGGCGACGCGGAGTTCACCGATCGGGCGCTGGAGGCCATCGAGGAGACGGGCCGGGCCGCGCTGGAGGACCTGGAGCGGGTGCTCGGGGTCCTGCGCGAGTCGGAGCGTCCGGCGAGCAGCCGCCCGACACTCGTGGACGCCGACCGGCTGCTCGAGTCGGCACGCGTCTCCGGCGCGAAGGTCGATGCGGAGCTGTCCGGCCCGCTGGAGACGGTTCCCGGACCGGTCTCCCGGGAGGGCTACCGCATCCTCCAGGAGTCGCTCACCAATGCGCTGCGGCACGCCGGCGGCGCTCCCGTCCGGGTCCGCATCGGCGTGGACGCGGGCACGCTCACCCTGGAGGTTCGCAATCCGCTGACCGCCGCGATACCCGGGCCCGGCCGGGGCAGCGGGCTGCGCGGCATACGCGAGCGGGCGGCCCTGCTCGGCGGCCGCGCACGAACGGGTCCGGACGCGGGTGACTGGCAGGTGCGCGTGCAGCTGCCCGTGGGCTGATCCAGCGCCTCGGCAGGGAACACTAGGCTGGCCGGATGCCGGTCACCGTTCTGCTCGTCGACGACGAACCCCTGGTCCGCGCGGGTCTGCGCGCCGTCCTGGAGGCGCAACCCGACATCGAGGTCGTGGGCGAGGCCGCGGACGGCGCGGCGGTGATCCCGCTGGTGCGGCGACTGCGGCCGGACGTCGTCGCCATGGACGTACGCATGCCGCTGATGGACGGCATCGAGGCCACCCGCGCGGTGCTGCGCTCGGTCGACGCGCCGCCGAAGATCGTGGTGGTGACGACGTTCGAGAACGACGAGTACGTCTACGAGGCGCTGCGCGCCGGTGCGGACGGCTTTCTGCTGAAGCGGGCCCGACCGGCCGAGATCGTGCACGCGGTGCGGCTGGTCGCCGAGGGCGAGTCGCTGCTGTTCCCCTCGTCGGTGCGGCAGTTGGCCGCCACACACGGGGATCGCGGCGGCAACCGAGCGGCCCGGGAGGCGTTGGAGCGCGCCGCACTGACCGGGCGTGAGGCGGAGGTGCTGCGGCTGATGGCACGCGGCTTGTCGAACGTGGAGATCGCCGGGCAGCTGGTCGTCGGCGCGGAGACGGTGAAGTCGCACGTCAGCGCCGTCCTGGCCAAGCTGGGGGCACGGGACCGGACGCAGGCGGTGATCGCGGCGTACGAGTCGGGGTTCGTCGCGCCTGGCTGATCCGCCAGGCCGGCTCTCGCGGGTGTGCGCGGTGCCGAGTACGATCCGCCCAACACGCGCACGAGCTGGGAGGACGGACGTTGGGGCGACTGACCGGCGGGGATCCCTCTCTGCTTCGAAGGATCAACTCCGCGGTGGTGCTGCATGCGCTGCGTGCCGTGGACTGCGCGACGCTCACCGAGATCACCCGGGTGACGGGGCTGTCCCGGCCGACCGTCGAGGGCGTGGTCGAGGGCCTGATCGAAGTCGGGCTCGTGGTGGAGACGGCCGCCGAGGAAGGCGCCGCCCGGCGGCAGGGGCGGCCCGCACGAAGATTCCGTTTCCGGGCCGAGGCGGGCCATCTGCTGGGCCTGGATGTCGGAGCGCACCGGGTGACCGCGCTGCTCGCCGACCTTGACGGCCGGGAGTTGGGCACTCTCTCCAAGACCGTCTCCGAGACGGCGTCGGCCGACGAGCGCCTGGAGCGGCTGCGCGGCACGGTCGCCGAGTTGCTGCGCCGCTCGGGTGTGGCGCGGGGCTCGCTGCGCGCGGTCGGCGTGGGCAGCCCCGGCATCGTGGATGCGGACGGCACCGTGCGCCTGGGCATGGCCCTGCCGGAGTGGACCGGCCTGCGGCTGGGCGAACGGCTCAGCCGCTCCTTCAAGTGCCCGGTACTGGTGGAGAACGACGCCAACGCGGCTGCCGTCGCCGAGCACTGGAAGGGCGCGGCTGCCGACTCCGACGACATCGTGTTCGTACTGGCCGGGCTGAGTCCCGGCGCCGGCTCGCTGATCGGCGGACGGCTGCACCGCGGCTACGGCGGTGCGGCCGGGGAGGTCGGCGCACTGCATCTGCTGGGCCACGAGGCGGCCCCGGAGACGCTGCTGTCGACCACCGACGAGCCGCTGCATCCGCTGGACGAGCAGCAGGTCGCCGATGTGTTCGCGCTCGCCCGCGAGGGCAACCTGCGGGCCCGCGCGGCCGTGGACCGCTTCATCCAGCGGCTTGTGCACGACGTGGCGGCCCTCGTCCTGGCCCTCGACCCCGAGCTGGTCGTGATCGGCGGCTGGGCGGCGGGCCTGGACGGCGTACTGGACCCGCTGCGCCGGGAACTGGCCCGCTACTGTCTGCGCCCTCCGAGGGTGGCCCTGTCACAGCTGGGCGAGGCAGTGGTGGCGACGGGGGCGCTACGGCTTGCGCTGGACCACGTGGAGGAGGAGCTGTTCGCGGTGGAGGGTACGGCGACGGCGCGGCGCTGAACCCGCCCGCGCCGCCGGGTCCGGGTGTGCAGGTGTCGTCGCTCGGGTTCCCGGGGCGCGAGAACGGCTCCTGCCGGTGTGGGGGCGTTCGGCGCGGTGGTCAGGAGGCGTGGCGCTGCGGGTCGTGGTGGATCTCTACGCCGCCGGTGGCGCCGAAGGTCAGACGGCAGGTGTCGGCGCGGTACGTCGCCACGGAGACGGCCGCCGTGCGCCCGTCGGCGTGGAAGCGGGTGGTGACGACGAGGACGGGCGCGCCGGGAAGTCGGTCGAGTTCGCGTGCGTCGTCGGCGCCGGCCGAGCCCAGCTCGACGGCCTGGTCCTGGCCCTCCAGCGGCAGGCGTTGCAGTTCGCGCAGCACGGCACGCGCGCGTGCAGCACCGGAGGGCGCGTCGATCGCGGGGAGGGCGGGTACCGAGGCGCCCGGGACGTAGAGCAGTTCGGCGGCGACGGGTCGACCGTGTGTCACCCGGAAGCGGCGCACCGTGTGTACCTGTCCGCCCCGGTCGGTCTCCAGGAGGTCGGCCACCGCGGCGGGCGGTACGGCGAGCGTGCTGTCCGTGGTCTGCCAGGCGTCGTCGGCCTCGCCCGGCCACGTGTGCCGCTCGGATCCCACGGCCACACCCATACGGGGTGGCGCGACGGTGGTGCCGACGCCGCGACGGCGCTGCAGCCGGCCTTCCAGTTCGAGCTGTTCGAGGGCCTGGCGGAGCGTGGCACGGGCAACACCGAAGCGGGCCGCGAGATCCCGTTCGTTGGGCAGGATCTCGCCCACGGAGAACTCGGAGTCGAGTGCTTCGGTGAGTACGGTCTTGAGGTGCCAGTACTTAGGCTCCGGCACCGTTTCGAGCTGCGTGGTCCCCACCCTGTCCTCCGCGATCGCCGTGGCCCGGCGGCGTTTCAGCGCCCTTGTTTATTAAAGGTTGTTGCACTTCTCTGCGACGATAGGGCGGCCCCCATCCTTGGTCAAGACCAATCCTCGATCCCTTACGGTGCGCACAGGCGCGCTGCCGCAGAGCGTTCACGTGGCGTTCGCGAGGGCGTGATCTCAGCGGGGCGGCCACACTCCGGCCCCCGAGCTTCCCCCAGTACAGAGGGGGGCTGGCCCCACCATCGACTGCCCGGTTGCCCGGATGATGGAACGGCGACAACAAGGCAGCCGACAAGGACGACATCGTTCGATCGACTCCTCAAGGCCCAGGCAGAGCTGCCTCAAGGGATGAGGTTGCTGTTCGTCGAGGGGTATCGCCCACCGTCCCTTCAACGCCGCTACTTCGACGAGTACGCGACGCAACTGCGGGCCGATCACCCGGAATGGTCTGCTGAGCAGGTCCGCTCGGCAGCCAGCCGCTACGTGTCCCCGCCTGAGATCGCACCCCACAGTGCCGGCGCAGCCGTTGACTTGACGCTCGGAGACGGCGACGGCCGTGAACTCGACATGGGCACCCACATGGACGCGACTCCGGAAGAGAGTGCGGGCGCCTGTTACACCCAGGCCGACAACATCAGCGACGAGGCCCGCTCCAACCGAGACATCTTGAGTGCGGCACCGACCTACGCTTCCTGGGCCAACCCGATCGAGGCCCACTTCGGCCCGCTGCGGCAGTTCACCCTGGCCAACTCCCACCACCGCAGCCACCCCGCGCAGACCCAGGCACTGCACCGCTACCTGCGCCGGCGCAATACCAGCGCCCGCCACCCCGACGTGCTCGCCGCCCAACGCGAGGAACGCGCCCGCGTCCGCAGCGAGAAGGGCATCCGCTGGGGCGGACGCCCCCTCAACACCGCAGCATGACCAACCGCGAACAGCGGCCCCCGAGCGCCGAAGGGGGCGAGTTCAGGAGAAGGACAGCGACAGAAGGATGACTCAGGAGGCGGACGGTTCGATCTCCCCCGCAAAGACGATGACCTGGTCGATGAGGCTCCGCCGCAGATGGACGACGTCCGTTCCCGCCAGGCGGGGACCTCCGTCCGGCGTGGTGAAGACCCACTGGTACCGGGCCCACTCGTCAGGCATGTCCACCGCCGAGCAGCGCACCATCGTGCCGGTCCCCGCCGGGTGGCGCCGGATGTCCAGCACGAACCGCTCGACCGCCGCGATTCCTTCGCTGCGACCCAACGGCCCCCAGAAGACCACGTCCGAGGTCAGAGCCTGGGAGAGCAGGGCAGTCACATAGCTGTCGTCCGAGGCGTTGAACGCGGAGATGAACGTGTCGATCGCGGAGCGTGCAATCTCTTCCTGCATGTCCCAGTAATACCAGCCGTTTCGCGTGCGCTCGTCCCGCGAGCCGCCTTCCGGTCACGCTGAACCATCCCGGTCACAGCACTAGCCGCCCAGGACCGTCAGCTTCTCCGGGTTACGGAGGATGTAGACACACTGCACGCGTCCGTCGACGACGTCCACCTGGACGGCGCTGTCGGGCTTGCCGCCGGACAGGACGAGCAGGGCCGGACCGCCGTTGAGTTCCAGGAAGCGGAACGACATGTCCGGGATGTCCTGGCGGGCCACGGCGATCAAGAACCGGCCGACCTTCTCGGCGGTCTCCAGGACCCGCAGGGGCGCCTTGGCGTGGCCGCCGCTGTCGCCGACCAGCCGGACGTTCGGGGCCAGCAGCCGCATCAGTCCGTCGAGGTCACCCTCGACCGACGCGGCGATGAACCGCTCGGTCAGATCGCGTCGTTGGGCCGGGTCGACCTCGTAGCGCGGCCGTCGCTCGTCGACGTGCTTGCGGGCCCGTCCGGCGAGTTGGCGCACCGCGGCCTCGCTGCGGTCCAAGGTGGCGGCGATCTCCGCGAACGGGTACCCAAAGGCCTCTCTGAGCACGAACACCGCCCGTTCCAGCGGTGAGAGGGACTCCAGGACGACGAGGACGGCGAGCGAGACGGAGTCGGCGAGCTCCGTCCGCTCGGCCGCGTCCGGAGCGGTGTCACCGAAGTCGGTGAGATACGGCTCGGGCAGCCACGGACCCACGTACGCCTCGTTGCGGGCCCGGAGTTGACGCAGCCGGTCCAGAGCCAGCCGGGTGGTGATGCGTACGAGGTAGGCGCGCGGTTCGCGCACGTCGTCGCGGTCGGTACCGGACCAGCGCAGCCAGGCCTCCTGGACCACGTCCTCGGCGTCGGCGACCCGGCCCAGCATGCGGTAGGCGACGCCCATCAAGAGGGAACGCTGATCCTCGAAGACCTCGGTCACGGTATCGGTGGTCATCGTTCCATCCCATCCGACGTGCTCCCCCCGTGTCCAGACGAAATCGCTGTCGTGCCGCGCACACTCGCCGCAGGTCGGCGTCCCCGGCGCAACGCGCCCGAGCCCAGGGCGACTCCGGCACCGACAAGGGCGCTTCCCGCGGCCTGCGCGGCCCCATAGGCACCGGTGCCCACGATCGGCGCGGTACAGGCGGCGGCGACCGGGATGAGACCGGAGAAGAGGGTGGCGCGCTCGACGCCGATGCGCTGCATGCCCATGTACCAGCACACAAAGCCGACGACGGTGACGACGGCCGCCTGCCACAGCAGCGCGGCGGTCTCCGTGCGGTTCGGCGCGCGCAGCCAGTCACCGCCGTCCACGACCATCCCGGCCGCCGCCGACTCGACCGCCGCGACCCCGCAGACGGTGGCCGACAGCAGCCTCGGACCCAGCGGACGCAGAACAGGTACGGCCAGCATCGCGAAGCCGGCCTCACCGGCGAGCGCGCACAGGGAGAAGGCGATTCCGGCGCCGTCCGTGCGGCCCCACCCCTGGACCGTGAACGCGCCGACGGCCACCAGCGACGCCCCGCACAGCACGCTCCGCGTGGGCCGCCGCCCCTCCAGCAACGGCACCACGACGGCGACCACCACCGGGGCGCACCCCACGAAGACCCCAGGAACCGCTGGTTCGGCGGAGCCTTCGGCAGCGATCACCGAGAGGTTGAAGCCCACCATTCCGACCGCGGCAAGCAGGGCGAGACGTGCCCATGCGCGTGGCCCGAGGCCGCGCAGCGCCGCCGTACCGCCCCGGCCGAGCAGGGGCAGGAGCAGCACGCAGGCCAGGCTGTAACGCAGGAACTGGCCGCCCGCGTACGGGTAGTGGCCCAGGACGCTGTTGGCGGTGAAGGAGCCTCCGACGAGGACCCCGGCTAGCGCGGCGAGCAGGGCCCCGCGGGCGGTGGTGGCGTTCATGCCGGTGACGCTAGGCAGGGCGGTGGTCCGGTTTAAGGTCCACTTTCATGACGTCATCGGGGACCAGTTCGGGAACGCCACCGGAGGAGACAGGTTCAACGCCGGACGGGTCGGCGTCCTGGGCCGCCGCCTGGGAAGTGCTGCTTCCGGCCGCCCGGGCACCGGCACGCGCGCGGGGGCGTACGTTGCAGGCGGCGCTGCGGGAGGCGGTCCGCTCCGGGCGGCTCGCCGCGGGCACCCGGCTGCCGTCGAGCCGTGAACTCGCCGCCGACCTCACCGTGTCGCGAGGGCTGGTGACAGAGGCGTACGAGCAGTTGACCGCCGAGGGGTACCTGCGCACCGGCCGGGGCGCGGGGACCTGGGTGAGCGGTGCCGTGCGGGCGGCGGACCCCGGCACCCGTGACCTCGCCCCGCGCCCCTCCCCCGGCACCCGCGCCGACTTCCAGCCGGGCACACCGGATCTGGCGCTGTTCCCGCGTACGGCCTGGGCGGCGGCCCACCGCACGGTGCTGGCCGAACTCCCCCATCACGCGCTGGGCTATCCGGACCCACGCGGACTGCCACGGCTGCGCGTCGCGCTCGCCGGACTGCTCGCGCGGCGCAGAGGCGTGGTCGCCGACCCGGAGCGCCTCGTGATCGTCTCCGGGGTGGCCCAGGCGCTCACACTGCTGGGATTCGTGCTCCACGCGCGCGGCGTGCGCACCGTGGGCGTGGAGGACCCGGGAAGCCCCGAGCACGGCGCCCTGTACGCCTCCGCCGGCATCACCGCCGTAGCACTGCCCCTGGACGAGCAGGGGCTGGCCACCGGGCCGCTGTACGGGTCGCGGGTCCAGGCGGTCGTCACCACGCCCGCCCACCAGTTCCCCTCCGGGATGGCGTACTCCGCGCGGCGGCGCACCGAACTGCTGCACTGGGCACGCTCGGTGGACGGGCTCGTCGTCGAGGACGACTACGACGGGGACTTCCGCTACGACCGTGCACCGGTGGGCGCGCTGCAAGGACTCGATCCCGAGCGTGTCGCCTACACGGGGTCGGTCAGCAAGTCGCTCGCACCGGGCCTGCGACTCGGCTGGCTGCTCGTCCCCGAGGCGATCGCAGAGGAGGTGGTCGAGCGGAAGCGGACCATGGACCTCGGGCATCCGGTCGTCGACCAGGCACTGCTGGCCCGGTTCGTGGAGCGCGGCGACTACGACCGGCACCTGCGTCGCTGCCAGCGCGCGTACAAGGAGCGCCGTGACGCCCTGGTGGCCGCCCTGGAGGAGTACTTTCCCGGGGTCGAGGTGTCCGGGATCGCGGCCGGTCTGCACGTCATCGCCCGCCTGCCCGACCGGTACGGGCCACAGGACCGGTTCCTGGAACGGGCCGCGGAGCACGTGGCGGTGCGTCCGCTGGCGGCGTACGGGAGGGTGGCCGACGACGGGGTGAGGCTGGTGCTCGGATACGCGCATCTGTCACCCGCCCGGATCCGGGAGGGTGTACGGACGATGGCGCTTGTCACGCGCGCGTGGCAAGGCGGGCCGGGCAGCGTGACGCCCTAACCACCCCGGAAAACCAGGGGGCTTGGGGATAGCTGCGGCGGCCGCGCCCACGACGTCAGGAAGCGGCGTTGCCGCTTCCACGACCGGCCGCCGACTCGCGTACCCTCGATCACCACGCCGCGCACCGGAGTCATCCCCCGGTGCGCGGCGACCCGGCTGTCGGGCCCCGGCGTCACGGCGTTCGCAGGCCGGCCACCGGAACGACCCGACGCCGCGGCGCTACCGTGCGACGACCTCCGCCTCCCGTCGGCCGTCGACCCGCTCCGCCCCCAACGCGCTCTCCAGATCGGCCCACAGGTCCTCGACGTCCTCCAGGCCCACCGACAGCCGTAGCAACCGGTCGCTCACTCCTGCGCCCCGGCGGTCGTCCACGTCGACGATGCGGTGGCTGATGGACGCCGGGTGCTGAATGAGGGTGTCGACGCTGCCGAGGCTCACCGCGGGCGTGACCAGACGGACCCCGCCGATCACCGCATGGGGGTCGCCGTGCACCTCGAAGGCGATCATCGCGCCCCCGATCCGCGGGTAGTGGACGCGGGCGACGCGCGGGTCGGCGGCGAGACGACGGGCGAGTTCGGCAGCGGTGGTGGACGCGGCCCGGACCCGTACCGGCAGTGTCGACAGACCGCGCAGCAGCAGGTATCCGGCGAGCGGATGGAGCAGTCCACCCGTCGCGAAGCGCACCTGTCGCAGTCCGCGCGCCAGTTCCTCGTCGCAGGCCACCACCCCGCCCATCACGTCACCGTGCCCGCCCAGGTACTTCGTGGCGCTGTGCAGCACCAGTCGCGCTCCCTGCTCGGCGGGCCGTTGCAGCACGGGGGTCGCGAAGGTGTTGTCCGCCAGCAGCGGAACCGATCCGCAGGCGTGGGCGATCGCGCGCAGGTCGAGTTCCGCGAGCGTCGGGTTGGCCGGAGATTCGACCATGACGAGTCCGGTGTCGGGGCGCAGCGCGTCCGCGATGCCCGCCGGGTCGGTCCAGGTCACCTCGGATCCCAGCAGCCCAGCGGTCAGCAGATGGTCGCTGCACCCGTACAGCGGGCGCACGGCGACGACATGACGCAGCCCCAGCGCGTTCCGTACCAGCAGGACGGCGCTGAGCGCCGCCATACCGCTCGCGAACGCGACGGCGCTCTCGGTGCCTTCGAGCCGGGCCAGCGCCGTCTCGAAGCGTGCGACGGTCGGATTGCCGATCCGGCCGTAGACGGGCGGGCCGGTCAGCTCGGCGCCGTCGGCCGCGAAGGCGTCGATGCGGGCGGCCTCGCCACGGCTGTCACGACTGGGGTAGGTCGTGGAGAGGTCGAGGGGCGGTGCGTGCAGCCCCAGTTCGGCGAGGTCCTCGCGTCCGGCGTGCACGGCCTCGGTGGCGAGGGCCCGGCGCACCGGGAGGTCCCCGGCGGTATATCCGTCCTGCGCTGTGTACGCGTCATGAGTACGGGATTCCATGGACCGCAGCCTGAACACTGGCCGGGATTATGCTGTCGATCTTCGTGTTACGTTCGACACATGGCCGAATCCGTCGTACTGGACCCGGTGGACCTCCATCTGCTGCGGCTGTTGCAGAACGACGCGCGGACGACCTACCGCGAACTCGCGGCACAGGTCGGGGTCGCGCCCTCGACCTGTCTGGACCGGGTCACCAGGCTGCGCCGCTCGGGAGTGATCGTCGGCCACCAACTGCGACTCGACCCGGCGAAGCTGGGGCGCGGTCTTGAGGCGCTGCTGTCGGTTCAGGTCAGGCCGCACCGGCGGGAACTGGTGGGTCCTTTCGTGGAGCGGATCCGGGCGCTGCCCGAGTCCCGTACCGTCTTCCACCTCACCGGACCGGACGACTATCTCGTCCATGTCGCGGTGGCGGACATGGCGGATCTGCAGCGGCTGGTCCTCGACGAGTTCACGGCGCGGCGCGAAGTGGCCCGGGTGGAGACCCGGCTGATCTTCCAGCAGTGGGACTGCGGCCCGCTGCTGCCGCCCGGACAGGCCGTGTCGGGACGCGCCACGCGGGCGTAAGCCGGGCCGGGAAACTCCGTGACGTGGGCCATGTCCCCGTATGAGGATTGTTCCCATGTCAGAAACCATCAAAAGCCCCCTGCCCCGCGAGGTCGCCGACGCGTACGTCGACGCCCTCATCGCCCTCGATCCCATCACCGGTACGTTCCTCGGTGTGAAGGAGAGCTCGAGCAAGCTGCCCGACAGTTCGCCCGCGGGACAGGAGGCGATCGCCGAGCTGGTCCGAGCGACGCTGGCGCGGCTGGACGAGGCGGAGCGACGCCCCGGCGCGAACAGCGACAGCGAGCGCCGGTGCGCGCGTCTGCTGCGCGAGCGACTCACCGCCGAACTCGCCGTGCACGAGGCCGACGAGGGCCTCAGGGCGGTGAGCAATCTGCACTCCCCCGTGCACTCCGCGCGCGAGATCTTCACGGTGACCCCCACCGAGACGGAGGAGGACTGGGCGGCGGTCGCCGAGCGGCTGCGCGCCGTGCCGGCCGCGCTGGGCGGCTACCGCGAATCCCTCGCCCTCGGTCTGGAGCGCAAGCTGTACGGCGGGCCGCGCCCGACCGCCACCTTCATCCAGCAGCTGACCGACTGGTCGGACACGGACGGTCAGGGCCGCGGCTGGTTCGAGGAGTTCGCCTCCCAGGGTCCCGACACGCTGCGTGCGGAGCTGGACGAGGCCGCCCGTGCGGCGACCGCGGCCGTCGTCGAGCTGCGGGACTGGATGCGCGATGTGTACGCGCCGACGATCGAGGGCGCGCCGGACACGGCCGGCCGGGAGCGTTACGCCCGCTGGGTGCGCTACTTCAACGGGACGGACCTGGACCTCGACGAGGCGTACGCGTACGGCTGGTCCGAGTTCCACCGCCTCCTGGGCGAGATGAGGGCGGAGGCCGAGAAGGTCCTGCCCGGTGCCGAGACACCTTGGGTGGCGCTCGCGCACCTTGACGAGCACGGCACGCACATCGAGGGTGTCGAAGAGGTCCGCGCCTGGCTGCAGGGCCTGATGGACGAGGCGATCGACGCCCTCGACGGCACGCACTTCGAACTCGCCGAGCGGGTGCGGAGGGTGGAGTCGTGCATCGCGCCGCCCGGCGGCGCGGCGGCCCCCTACTACACGCAGCCGTCCGCCGACTTCTCCCGTCCGGGCCGGACCTGGCTGCCGACGATGGGGCAGACCCGGTTCCCGGTCTACGACCTCGTCTCGACCTGGTACCACGAGGGCGTCCCCGGTCACCACCTCCAGCTCGCCCAGTGGACGCACGTGGCGGAGAACCTCTCGCGCTACCAGGCGACGGTGGGCATGGTCAGCGCCAACGCCGAGGGGTGGGCGCTGTACTCGGAACGCCTCATGGACGAACTGGGCTTCCTCACGGACCCGGAGCGGCGGCTCGGCTACCTGGACGGGCAGATGATGCGGGCGGTGCGCGTCATCATCGACATCGGCATGCACCTGGAGTTGGAGATCCCGGCGGACTCGCCGTTCCACCCGGGCGAGCGCTGGACGCCGGAGCTGGCGCAGGAGTTCTTCGGCGCCCACAGCAGCCGTCCGGCGGACTTCGTGGAGAGCGAGCTGATCCGCTATCTCTCGATGCCCGGCCAGGCGATCGGCTACACGCTCGGCCAACGCGCCTGGCTGCAGGGCCGCGAGAACGCGCGGAAGCGCCACGGCGACGCGTTCGACGCGAAGGCCTGGCACATGGCGGCGCTCTCGCAGGGCTCGCTGGGCCTGGACGACCTGGTGGACGAACTGTCCCGGCTCTGACCGCGCCACAGCGGCCGGGCCCGTGCGCATGCCGCCAGGCCCGGCCGCCGGCGTCGCGATCCGTCTTGCCGAGCAGCCGTCAGTCGGCGGACCGCTGCCGCAGTACCGACCCCGTTCTTCCCTTGACGACCTCCAGTTGCGCGTGCACACGCCGCCGCAGGTCGGCGACATGGCTGACGATGCCCACACTGCGGTCCCGCTCCCGCAGGGAGTCGAGCACGTCGAGCACGTCGTCGAGGGTCTGGTCGTCGAGGCTGCCGAACCCCTCGTCGATGAAGAGGGTGTCGAGGCGGACCCCTCCGGCCTCGTCGGTGACGACGTCCGCGAGGCCGAGGGCGAGCGCGAGGGAGGCGAAGAACGTCTCGCCGCCGGAAAGGGTCGCCGTGTCGCGTTCCCGTCCGGTCCAGGCGTCGACGACGTGCAGGCCGAGGCCGCTGCGGCCGCGTCCGGAGCGGTCGTCGGAGTGGACGAGGGTGTAACGGCCCGAGGACATGCGTTGCAGCCGTACGGTCGCGGCGGCCGCCACCTGTTCGAGGCGGGCGGCGAGCACGTACGACTCCAGGCGCATCTTGCGCTCGTTGTCGGCGGAGGTGCCGGCCGTCAGGGACGCCAGCCGTGCCACCCGGTCGTACTCCTCACGCAGCGGTGCGAGACGGCGTACGGACGCGGTGGCGCGCGCGGAGAGCCGGTCGAGTTCGGCGCAGCGGCGGGCCGCCGCGTCCTGGGCGGACACCGCCTCCTGGAGCCGACGGGCCGTGGTCTCGGCGGTTTGTTCGGCGGTCTGGAGGTCGGCCGGTGGCTGCTGGGCGGCGGCCGTGGTGTCCGCCTCGGCGAGCACCGCGCGTACGGCGGCCTCCTCCTGCTGCCAGGCGTCCAGCCTGCGTTGCAGCTCACGGTGGGCCGCGTCGTCCAGGAGGGCGTCGGCCGCGGCCTGTGGGGTGTCGAACCCGGCGCGGAAGGCCGCGTCGGCCAGGCGCGCGTCGGCTGCCTTGAGCCGCTGCGCGGCGTCCTCGGCGGCGCGGACGGCGTCGGCCGCCTCGGTGAGCAGGGCGGCCTGTTCCTCCAGATGGGCCGAGCGTGCCAAGACGCTGCCGGCTTCACCCCGGGCACGACTCAACTCCTCTTCCAGGGCGGCCCGTTCGTCATCCAGGGTGTCCCGGCGGGAGACCCGGGCCGCCGCCCGGAGCGCGGCCTCCTGCTGGGCCGCGGTACGCCGCTCCCGCTCGCGCTCGGCCCGCCTCAGCTCCTCCTGCGCGGCGTGCAGCCGTGAGGCGCCCTCCCGTGCGGCGCCGTACAGCCGCTCCGCCTCCTCTGCCTGCTCGGCCAGTCGGGCGGTCGGCGCGGCACCGGCCTCGGCGGTGGCGGCGGCCAGCGTCTCGCGTACGTCGGCGAGTCGTCGTTCGTCCTCGGCACGCTTGTGTTCCGCGTCTTGATGGGCGGCGAGCGCGCGCTCCTCCGCCTCCCGGTCGATGTGTCCGGCGAGTTTCCGTGTGGGCGTGGGGTGTTCGGTGGCACCGCAGACGGCACACGGCTCGCCGTCGACGAGCCCGGCTGCGAGTTCCGCCGCGATGTCCTTGAGGCGCTGCTCCTTGAGGTCCAGCCAGTGTTCGTGGGCCTTCAGCGCGCATTCACGCGAGGCCAGGACGCGGGCCTGCGCCGCTTCGGTGTCCCGGGCGAGCTGGTCACGCCGACGGGCCGCCGTGAGTCGCTGCAGTGCGGTCTCGCGCTGGGCCGCAAGTTGCTCGGCACGGGTGGCGGCCTCTTGCGCGCAGTCGATCCGGGCCTGCAGGCCCGCACGGGTCTGCTCCCACTCGGCGAGCCAGTCGGCAGCGTCCTGGAGGACCGACTCGTCGGCGCGCTCCTCGCGGTCCAGGTTCTCCCGCTCCGCGGTGAGTTCGGCCAGTCGCCGCTCGGCGCGGCGGGCCGACTCGAGGCCGCCCAGTTCCTCGGCGGCCCGGCGCGCGGCCACGGCGAGTCCGGCCGCCCCGGCTTCCGCGAACGTCTCCGGCAGCAGGGCACGCGCGCGTGCTTCCTCGGCCGCGGCCCGCCGGTGCTCGGTCTCGGCGATCTCGCGCAGGTCCAGGGCGGGCGCCACGGCCTCGGCCTTGCGGCCTCGCTCCATGCGCGTTCGCGCCTCCCGGTGGGCGTCGGCCCGCTCCTCGAGCAGCGCGGCCCGCCTTCGGGCCTCGGCGTAGCGGTGTTGCAGCCGCGCCGTTTCGCGTACGTCGTCGAGGACGCGCTCGGCGACGGCCCGCGCCGACTCGGCGGCCGTGCGCGCGCATGTCGCGATGGTGAGCCGTTCACGGCCCGTGCTGCGGGCGACGGCGGCCCAGCTCATGACGGCGTCGGCGAGCCCGGGGTCGCCCGGGGTGAGTTCCGGCAGCGGCGCGGAGTTCCCCGCCGCCTGCTGCATCCGGTGCGCGTCGGCGAGCAACGCGGCGTCTCCGTCGCGCACTTCGGTCTCCGCCGCCCGGCGTCGCTCGGCGAGGCGCTTCTCGACCCCGGCGAAGCGGTGGGTGTCGAAGAGGCGACCCAGCAGCTTGCCGCGGGCCTCGGCGTCGGCACGCAGGAAGCGGGCGAAGTCGCCCTGGGGCAGCAGCACGACCTGGCAGAACTGCTCGCGGCTCATGCCGAGCAGTTGGGTGATCTCCTCGCCTATCTCCTGGTGGGAGCGGCTGAGGTCCTTCCAGGCGGCGGTCGCGGCATCGTACTCGCGCAGCCATGACTGCGCCTTGTCGGTCGTCGTTCCCGTGCCGCGCTTCTTCGGGCGCTCCCACGGCGGCTGCCGCGTGATCTCCAGTCGGCGTCCGGCGACGGTGAGTTCGAGCCGGATCTCGGTGCGCGTGAGCGGTGCGGCGTGGTCACTGCGCAGGGTCTGTCCCTGGCCGCCCTGCCGGGCGCCGGGCACGGCCCCGTACAGCGCGTAGCACACAGCGTCCAGGACGGACGTCTTGCCGGCGCCGGTCGGTCCGTGCAGCAGGAACAGACCGGCGGCGGACAGTTCGTCGAAGTCGACCTGCTGGGTGCCGCCGAAAGGGCCGAAGGCTGTGATGTCGAGCCGGTGCAGCCTCACTGGGCTCCCTCCGCGCGCACCGCGTCGAACGCCTCTCGCAGCACGGTCTGTTCCCGCTCGTCGGGGCCGGCTCCGCGCACATGGGCCACGAAGTCCTCCGCGATCTGCTGGTCTGAGCGGCCCGCAAGCCGCCGCGCGTAGGACACGCCGGGGTCCTCGGGGGCGCGCTCGGGGTCGAAGACAAGACTGAGCGTGTGCGGGAAACGCTCGGTCAGCCGGGCCATGGGTTCGGCGGGCCGCACCGGGTCGGTGAGCGTGACCTCCAGCCACGCCTCCCTGTGGCGCTCCAGTTCGGGGTCCTCGAGCAGTTCCTCCAGGCGCCCACGGATCCTGGCGAGGGGGCGCGGCACGGGACAGTCGACACGCTCCGCCCTGACCGGGCGGTCGGCCCCCAGATCGACGAGCCACATGCTCTTGCGGTGGCCGGCCTCCGAGAACGAGTACGGCAGCGGAGAGCCCGAGTAGCGGACGCGGTCGGTGATGACCTGGCTACCGTGCAGATGGCCCAGCGCCACGTAGTCCACCCCGTCGAAGACGCCGGCCGGCACCGCGGCCACGCCGCCGACCGTGATGTCACGTTCGCTGTCGCTGGGCTCGCCTCCGGTGACGAAGGCGTGGGCCAGGACGACGGAACGGGTACCCGGTGCGCGCGTGGCGAGATCGGCGCGGACGCGCTCCATGGCGGCCGCGAGCACCGCCTCGTGGCCCGCCCGCTCGACGCCGAACTCGTCCTTCACCAGGGCGGGTTCGAGATACGGCAGGCCGTAGAAGGCCACGTCGCCATGGGTGTCGGTCAGTACGACCGGTGTTCCGCAGGCCGCGGGCTCGGTACGCAGATGGATGCCGGCTCGGCCGATGAGTCCCGCGCCGACGCCCAGACGACGCGCCGAGTCGTGGTTCCCGGAGATCATCACCGTGGGCACACCCAGGTCGGCCAGGCGGTGCAGGGCGGCGTCGAACAGTTCGATCGCGGCGAGCGGAGGCACCGCGCGGTCGTACACGTCTCCGGACACGACCACCGCGTCCACGTCGTGCTCGCGCACGGTCGTGACGAGATGGCCGATGAACTCGGCCTGGGCGCCGAGCATGTTCACCCGGTGGAACGCCCGGCCCAGATGCCAGTCGGACGTGTGCAGCAATCTCAAGAATCCGCTCCGACCCGCACCTGTCCCCCTACCGCACCCGCCTCTGAGACCCGACACGAACCAGCACGGGCTCGCTGTCGGCACTCACCACGCTAACGCCTGTCGACACCTGACCCACCACGGACCGCGGATTACCACGCACATCCGAAGCCCAAAAACCGGAAATGTCTGTGATGTTCAGAATCTCGCATTCTGTTCGCGATCACGCGTCCCCGTACGCCTCGCCGCCCAGTCGGCAGTCGGCCGTTCCCGCGGTGAGGTCGGCGAGCCATGCCCGAAAGGCCTCCACATCGGCGTCCGGCAGTCCGATCTCGATCGTGACGTCTTCCCCGTAGCGCACGTCCCGCACCTCGCGGCCGGTCGCCCGCAGGCCGTTCTGCACCTTGCCCGCCCGCTGGTGGTCGACCGTGACCGTGGCGAGCCGGAAGCGCCGGCGGGTGAGCGTGCCGATGGCGTCCAGGGCCTCGCCGACCACTCCCCCGTACGCCCTGATGAGCCCGCCCGCACCGAGCTTCACCCCGCCGTAGTAGCGGGTGACGACGGCGACGACGTAGCGCATGTCGCGGCGCAGCAGCATCTGGAGCATGGGCACGCCCGCGGTGCCGCCCGGTTCTCCGTCATCGCTCGCCTTCTGGATCGCGGCGTCGGCTCCGACGACATAGGCGTAGCAGTTGTGCGTGGCGTCGGCGTGCTCCTTGCGGACGCCGGCGATGAAGTCCTGGGCCTCCTGCTCGGTGGCGGCCGGGGCGAGGGCGCACAGGAAACGGGAACGGTTGATCTCGGTCTCGTGCACGCCCGCGCGGGCGACTGTGCGGTACTCGTCCTGCATCACGCCAGCGTATGCGCTCGCCACGCCGCCACCACAGGCCGCCCTTGACCACAGGCGTCCCTCGGTTACGACCTGGGGGGAAATTCGGTTACGACCTGGGGGGAAATAGGGAGCGGGTGAAGGAGCGGCGTCCGGTGCGGTCGATCGCAAGGCGCCGGAAGGTCCTCGTAGCGGAGCTACTAGGACATTTCGGCAACGCCGCTGGGGGTCCCCCCTGCTCGAAGAGCTTGGGGGAGGCCGTGCCGGGCGTCGCGACGCCGCTCCCTATTGCCCCCCAGGTCGTTACTTCTTCCTGCCTCTCGGCACGGTCACGTCCGTCAGCACAGCGATGCCGGGGGCGAGGGAGCCCCAGTCGCCGCCGTGCCAGGCGAGGACGGCGATCGCCGAGGTGGGGAACTTGGTGCGGACCCGGGCGAGGGTTTCGTCGAGCGCATCACCGGCGAGCGCGAGGACCAGATCCGCGAGCCCGGGATTGTGTCCGATCAGCAGGAGCGTCTCCACCTGCCCGGGCACCGCGTGCAGGGCCTCCAGCAGATCGGGCACATCGGCGGCGTACAGCCGCGGCTCCAGCCGTACCGGGGGTGGGGTGCCCCACTGGGCCGAGGCCAGCTCCCAGGTCTGCCGGGCGCGGACGGCGGTGGAGCACAGCGCGAGGTCGGGCAGGCAGTCGGCCTCGGCGATCGCGCGGCCCGCGGCCGGGGCGTCCCGGCGGCCGCGCGGTGCGAGTGGCCGTTCGTGGTCGTCGACGCCGACGGGCCACGCGGACTTGGCGTGCCGCAGCACGACGAGTCTGCGCAGCGGGCCCGCCCCGGCTCGGCCGATCATGCCCAGGCCCCGACGTCCCGGGCGAGGTCCAGGCCGAGCAGCCGGTCGGCGTAGGCATAGGTCTCGAAGCGCGCTCCGTCGGGCACGTCGTCGGCGTTCTCGACGCGGCGCAGCACCTCGAGGACGGCCGGTACGTCGAGATCGTCCTCCCACGCGGCACGCAGGTCGTTCCGCACCCGGTCCGGAATGGGCCTGGAGGGCCGGGTCGCCCAGTGGGCGACTGCCGTGCGCCAGTGCACCAGTGCGTTCTCCGCCTCGGTCAGGGCGGCCGGGCCGAGGTCGACGGGATGCCGGCGGGGGCGGGCCAGCAGGGCGAGGCGCATGGCCGCCGAAGGGGCGGTGTCGGCGGGTCCGGTCGCCGGGGCGACCTCGACACACACCCCCTCCGGGGCTGCGCCCTGTGACCCGATGACATGCAGGGCCCGTCCGACGTCCGGCGCTTCCGGCTCGCCCCGGCGGATGCCGAGGTCGTCGGCGCGCGCCCGGAGTGCGGCGGGCGCGTCGGCGACCGTCACGACGGGCGTTCTGCCGAGTTCCAGGGCGCGGGCCAGCACATCGGCCACCAGCAGCACCCT
This sequence comes from Streptomyces sp. NPDC001020, assembly GCF_053599115.1. Classification (NCBI taxonomy): domain Bacteria; kingdom Bacillati; phylum Actinomycetota; class Actinomycetes; order Kitasatosporales; family Streptomycetaceae; genus Streptomyces; species Streptomyces sp. NPDC001020. The sequence continues at coordinate 38,436 of NZ_JBSFLQ010000053.1, forward strand.
CAGGTCCGAGGTGTCGGCACCGGCCACATGCGCGTGGACGCGGGTCAGCCCCGGACGGACGTCGACGATCTCGCCGCTGCGGGCGTCGGTGATACGGAGCACGAGGCGAGCGTAGGCGGGCGAAGCCCCCGGCGCGGGGAGGTGGGATGTGTTCCGGACAGACATGCCCCGGCGGAGCACGCGGGCGGCGCGCGCCGGTCCGGGGCGACACCTTTGCCCCGGACCGTGCGGGTCACTGCTCCTCGCCGAGCCTCTTCCTCAGCTCCGTGATCTCCGGGGCGCCCGGTGCGGCCCGGTTCAGTGCGCGTGATCGTGCTCCCCTTCCAAGGACGGGGTGTCCGAGGGCTGCTGTCCGCCCTGACCGGCGTGCACCGTGAAGGCCGCCGTGTGGACCTTGCCCTCGTGCTTGAAGTCCAGGAAGAGGCGGTACATGCCGGCGCTCGGCGCCGTCGCCGTGAAGGAGACCTCGGGGCCCGGCTTCGTCTCGCCGTCCCCGGGCTCGCCGTTCGGGTGGACATGCAGGTAGGCGAGGTCGCCCGAGCGCAGGGCGACCAGGTGTCCGTATGCGCCGAGGTAGGGCTGGAGATTCCGTACGGGCTTGCCGTTCCTGGTGACGGTCAGCTTCAGTTCGTCGGCCGTACCGGCGGCAAGCGATCCGGCGAGCTTCACCTCGTAGCCGTCCACCTTGGCGGTGGTGTTGTGCGTCGGGAGTGAGGCGGGCTCGTACCTGCCGGGCGCGGCCAGGTCGGCGCCGAGCGTGAGTCCTTCGCCGCCCTTGGGCTTGAAGTCGGCGAAGACGCGGTAGGCGCCGGCGTTGGGCAGCTCCACCGGAGTGGACCAGGTGCCGTCAGTGGCCCGTGTCGGGTGCAGGTGGCGATAGACGGTCAGGTCGCGTGAGGCCACGATCAGGTGCAGTTCCTTGCCGTGCTCGCGCTCGAACCCGGTGACCTTGCGGCCTGTCGCGTCCTGAACGATGGCGAAGCTCAAGTCGCGCGCCTTTCCGGATTCGATGCGCGGGGTCTTCAGGTCGAGCGTGTAGCCCCCCTGGGAGACCTCCAGCCCTCCGGGCGGTGCCGCCTCCTCGTGCCGCTCATGTCCGCCGGACGCATGGCCATTGCCCTGGTCGTTGCCATGGCCCTTGCCATGGGCGCCTCCGTGTGCGCTGCCCTTGGACTCGTGTGAGATCGGGCCGACCGCGTTGCCCACGCCGTAGGTGGCTCCGAACGTCGCAGCCAGCGCGGCGGCGAAGACGGTGATCCGCAGTCCTGTGTTCATGGCGCACTCCTCCGCTCAAAGCCACCTGACTGGCGGCTCATGCACCTCAACATACCCCCGGGGGGTACTAAGTCAAGTCCGGTCGACCCTTGCGATGGATACGGGTAGGGGGTATACATGGACACCGATCACGGATACCCCCCTGGGGTATTAAGAGAAAAGGAAGATCCCATGGCTGACTGCTGCACCCCCGAAGGAAGCTGCCACACCAAGGCGGAGACGAAGACGACCTACAAGGTCGAAGGCGTCGGCAGTGCCCACTGCCAGGGCGTCGTCTCCAGGGCGGTGGGCGGCCTCGACGCGATCAAGGCTGTCGAAGTCGAGATCGGCACCGGCTTGGTCACCGTGACCACCGAGAGCGAGATCGACGAGGCGCTCGCCGCCCTGATCGAGAAGACCGTCGACGAGGCCGGATACGACTTCGCCGGCCGCGTCACCGCCTGACCCGCGAACCGGGGCGGGGCCGCCTCCACTGCGTCCGGCCCCGCCCCGATCGCACGCACCACCCATGATCGCGTCCGTGAGCTGCGAGGAGCAGACATGACCACCACCACGCCTGGTGCCGCCGAGGTCGAACTCGCCATCGGCGGCATGACCTGCGCCTCGTGCGCCGCCCGGATCGAG
>NZ_JBSFLQ010000054.1:0-40073 GCF_053599115.1 Streptomyces sp. NPDC001020
TCTCCTTCGACATCGACGCCAACGGCATCATGCACGTCACGGCGAAGGACCTCGGCACCGGCAAGGAGCAGAAGATGACCGTCACCGGCGGCTCCGCCCTGCCGAAGGACGACATCGACCGCATGGTCCGCGAGGCCGAGCAGCACGCCGACGAGGACCGCAAGCGGCGCGAGGGCGCCGAGACCCGCAACCAGGCCGAACAGCTCGTCTACCAGACCGAGAAGCTCATCAGGGACAACGCGGACAGGATCCCGGACGACGCGAGGAACGAGACGGAAGGCGCCATCGCCGAACTGAAGGAATCCCTCAAGGGCGAGGACACCGCGGCGATCCGGCAGGCCACGGAGAAGGCGGCCGCCGCGGCCCAGAAGATCGGCAGCGCCATGTACGAGCGGGCGCGCACCGAGGGCGGTACGACGTCGGAGCAGGGCGCCGCCAGTGGTGGCGGCCAGGGAGACGACGATGTCGTGGACGCCGAGATCGTCGACGACGACGACTCGTCACGGGCGGGCTGACCATGGACCGGACCCAGCCGCAGAGCGCGGAGCTGCGCCGTCTGCTCGACGAGCGCACCGCCGACCTGCAGCGGGTGCAGGCCGAGTACGACAACTACCGTAAGCAGGTGCGGCGCGACCGCATGGCGGTGCGCGAGATCGCCGCGGAGAACGTACTGCGTGCGCTGCTGCCGGTGCTGGACGCGGTCGAGGCGGCCCGCCACCAGGAGGAGGACATGTCCCCCGGTCTCAAGGCCGTCGCGGACGTTCTGGAGACCCAGCTGGGCTCAGTGGGACTGCGGACGTTCGGACGGGAGGGGGAGCCCTTCGACCCGAGGTGCCACGAGGCCGTGACACATGTTGTCTCCCCACACGTCGACCGCCCGACCTGCACGGAGATCCTGGGTTCCGGATACCGGGTGGGCGACCGGCTGCTGCGACCCGCGCGCGTCGCGGTCACCGGCCCGCCGCCCGGGGGCGTGAGGACTACCTGTCGTGGCTCGAACGGGACATGAGCGCCTGCTCAGCCGCTCGGCAGCGACCTTCTCGTTCGGGCAGTCCGGCACGACCAGCAGTTCGATCTTCATGTCCCCGGGATCCCGCACCGCCGTGCGCACGGAACAGCTGGCCTCGTCGGCGGCTGTCGAACTGGGTGAGAGGCCCGCGGACCGGCCGGCCTCAGGCGTCGTTCACCAGCACGGCCGCCCCGTCGAAGCGCCCAGCCTTCAGATCGGCCAGGGCATGCTGCGCCTGGGACAGCGGATACGTGTGCGTGGTCGCCCGTACGCCGTAACGGGCCGCGAGGCCCAGGAACTCCCGGCCGTTCCCCCGTGTGTTCGAGGTGACGCTGCGCAGCTCCTTCTCGTAGAACAGCTCGCTCTCGTAGTGCAGCACCGGGACGTCGCTCAGGTGGATGCCCGCGACCGCCAGCACTCCGCCCCGGTCCAGCGCCCTCAGCGCCACCGGCACGAGTTCACCGACCGGGGCGAACAGGATCGCGCCGTCCAGTGGCTCCGGCGGCATGTCGTGGGCGCCGCCCGCCGACGCGCACCCGAGGTCCAGTGCGAGCCGTCGCGAGGCCTCGTCCCGTGTCAGGACGTGAACGGTGGCGCCCTGAGCCAGCGCGACCTGCGCGCACAGATGGGCGCTGCCACCGAACCCGTACAGCCCGAGTCGCCCGCGTGGCGGTAGTGACGTCCGTAGCAGCGCGCGGTACCCGATGATGCCCGCGCACAGCAGAGGGGCCAGCGCGACGTCGTCCACGTCCGCGGGCAGCCGGTACGCGTAGGCAGCCGGTACGGTCGTGTACTCCGCGTACCCTCCGTCGGTGTCCCAGCCGGTGTACTCGGAGTTCGGGCACAGGTTCTCCGCCCCGCGTACGCAGTACCGGCAGGTGCCGTCCGTACGGCGCAGCCACGCGCCCCCCACCCGGTCGCCGGCCGACCACCCGGTCACGGCCGCTCCCGTCCCGGCCACCACGCCCACGATCTCGTGCCCGGGTGTCACCCCCGGTCGGCGCACCGGCAGGTCGCCCTCGGCGACGTGCAGATCCGTACGGCACACCCCGCACGCCCGCACCCGCACCAGCAGTTCGTCCGGCCCCGGCACCGGGTCCGGCCTCTCCACGAACCGCAGCGGCCCCCGCTCGACGGGACCCGGCCGGTCCACCACCCATGCGCGCATCGCCTGCCCCGTTCTGTCCACCACCGGCCCCGTTCCAGTGTCGGACAGGACGACCGCTCGCCGCGCGACGCGGCACGGCCGTGGCTAGCGTGTGGAACGAAAGCGCACCCGTCGAGCCGGAGAGGGTCGAACGCCATGGCGGTACAACCCGAGGGAATGCCTTGCTGGGTCGACGCGATGTTCACCGATGTCGAAGGCGCCAAGAGTTTCTACGGGCACGTCCTCGGCTGGACGTTCGGTGAGGCGTCGTCCCAGTACGGCAGCTACACGCAGGCGTACGCCGACGGCAAGGCGGTCGCCGCCGTCGTACCGCCCCTGCCCGGGCAGGAGGGCCAGTCCTCCTGGTGCCTGTACTTCGCCACCGCCGACGCCACCGCGGCCGCCCGGAAGATCGAGGAACACGGCGGCGTTGTGCTGATGGAGCCGATGGAGGTCGGCGATTTCGGCACCCTTGCCCTGGCCCGCGACCCGGGTGGAGCCGTCTTCGGTGTCTGGCAGGCCGGCGCCCACGAGGGCTTCGAGGCGAGGGCCGTGCCCGGCGCGTACTGCTGGGCCGAGGTGTTCACCCGCGCGCCGGAGAAGTCGGACGCGTTCTTCCCCGCCGTCTTTCCGTACCACGTCAAGCGGATCCTGGACGAGGCGATCGACTTCCGTATCTTCGAACTCGGCGGCAACCCCGTGCTCGGACGGATGAAGATGACAGAGGACTTCCCTCCCGAGGTCCCGTCGTACATCAACGTGTACTTCACCGTCGACGACTGCGACGCGGCCGTCGAGCGGGCGACCAAGCACGGCGGAGTCCTCCGGTACGGGCCGATGACCAGCCCGTTCGGCCGGTTTGCCGCGCTGAGCGATCCACAGGGCGCCGACTTCTCGGTCATCGACATCACGACCGCACTGGGCGAGAGGCCGAAAGCCACCGACGTGCCGTGACGGTGCGACCCGTACGACGGGGGGCCGCCACGCCTCCCGTCGCACATGAGGGGCGTCGGACCCGGGCCACCGGGCGGTGTCCGCAGCGTGGCATGATCAGGGCATGCTTGAACGTGTTGTGGCCGCCTGCGACGGGGCTTCGAAGGGAAACCCCGGACCCGCCGGATGGGCCTGGGTCGTCGCCACCGACGACGAGATCCCCAGCCGCTGGGAGGCCGGCCCGCTGGGTCGGGCGACCAACAACGTCGCTGAACTCACCGCGTTGGAACGCCTGTTGACGGCGGTCGACCCGGGCGTCCCGCTGGAGATCCGCATGGACTCCCAGTATGCGATGAAGGCCGTCACCACCTGGCTGCCCGGCTGGAAGCGCAAGGGCTGGAAGACCGCCTCCGGCAAGCCCGTCGCCAACCAGGAACTGGTCGCACGTATCGACGCCCTGCTCGACGGCCGTCAGGTCGAGTTCCGCTACGTGCCCGCCCACCAGGTCGACGGCGACCGCCTCAACGACTTCGCGGACCGCGCCGCCAGCCAGGCGGCCACGGTGCAGGAAGCGGCGGGCAGCGAGTACGGCTCCCCGGAACCACCGTCCTCACCGGCACCGGTCGTCCCGGCTCCCGCCCGCCGTGGCGCGCCCGCCACGAAGCGCGCCTCCAGCCGCACCATCAAGGCGAAGTTCCCGGGCCGCTGCGTCTGCGGCCGCCCCTACGCGGCGGGCGACCAGATCGCCAAGAACGCCCAGGGCTGGGGCCACCCGGAGTGCCGCACGACCGGCGACGGCTAGCAAGCTCTCGACCAGACCAGACAGCTACCGGACGGCAGGGCGTCGACGAGGGCCCGGACCTACGTGCTCCGGACCGCCCGACCACGGGCGCAGCGCAGAGCGAACAGGACGGTGGCCGCCTCCGAGGGTCTGGTGGGCTGGTAGCCGGTGAGTTCCGTGAACCGGCTCAGCCGGTTGAGCACCGTGTTGCGGTGGCAGTACAGCTGCCGCGTGGTCGCCGCGATCGACCCGGACTCGCAGTACGCGACCACCGTGGTCAGCAGCCGCTCCCGCTCCGGCGGAGACAACTGGTCCAGTGGCGCCAGCACCGCGTCGGCCAGCATCTCCCCGACAGGGCCCAGCCGCGCCGCGGCCACGGGCATCCAAGCATCGCTCAGCGTCACGGGGCCCGACACCTCGTCGCCGTCCAGCGTCGCGGCGATCGCCTCGGTCACCCGGACCACATCGGGAACGCGGGCCAGTCCGTGCGCCACCGGGCCGAGGGCGCACGGCACGCCGTCCAGCCAATCGGCCGGCGGCGTGCGCGCAGCGCGTGGCAGCCTGGCCACGAGCACCAGCATGCCGTTGTGGTCCTGAAGGTGTGCGACCTGGTGTGCCAGCCGTGCCGCGACGGCTTTGCGCATCTCCTGCTGGAACTCCGGCGGCGCCGTCGCCACGGCGAAGTCCGACTGCGTGTTCACCTGGAGCAGGGTCGCCACCTGCGCGACGAGTTGCTGATCCCGGCCGTCCGACGCCAGCAGCCTGCCCATGAGCGCTGTCCGCTCCCGCTCCCGCTCGCGGGCCAGTACGGCGACCTCGTCGAGGTAGGCGGCGTGCACCTGCACGGTGTGGAACTCCACGGCTTCCCACACCCGTACCGCACCTCGGGTCAGCTCCGGCAGATCGGCCGGCCGGGTGCGCTCCAGGAACGCGGTCCACAGCACCCGGAAGTCCATGCGTACCGCCTGCAGCAGCCGCTCCAGCGGGATGCCCTGGTGGGCTCGGCGGCGGCCCAGCCGTTCCGGTACTCCGCTCAGTTCACCGGGCACCGGGAGGCCGCCGATGAGACGGAGGAGTAGTTCGAAGCAGGCGCGCGCGGTATCGCGCAGGTCGTCGGGTGCGACGGTCGACCGGTAGTCCTCGAACGCGGAGACCTCGGTGACATAGAGGGCCACCAGCGCGTCCAGATCGTCCAGGCAGTCGCGGACGAGTGCCCTCAGCTCGGTGGAGACCGGTGTCCCGGCCTCGTCTCCCGGTCGCGGCACGGCGGCGCCCACCAGGTCGTCGATGCTCGTCGGATTGTGCATATGCCCATTATCAGTGCTCCATCGCGGAGCGATTCGTCATTGTTCACGCCTGGTTCCACCGGGCAGAGTGCGGTGTACACATCAGCGTGGCCACCGGGCGGCGCAGGATCCGGAGGGGAACGACCCGATGCACCTCACACCGCGCGAACAGGAAAGGCTGACGCTCTTCACGGCGGCCGAGCTCGCACGGCGACGGCTCGCCCGTGGGGCGCTGCTCGGTGCGACCGAGGCCATCGCCCTGGTGTGCGACGAGGTTCTCGAGATGGCTTGGGACGGCGTGCCGCTCCAGGAGATCCTTCGACGCGCCCCCGGCATCGTGCCGCGGGACCGGCTGCTGCCCGGCGTCGCGGAGACCGTGCCCAGCCTCCAGGTCGAGGCCCTCTTTCCGCACGGCTCAACCCTGGTCCACGTACCCGAGCCGTTCGGGTCCGCCAATGACACAGGACCGGGCGGTGTGCTGGTCGCCGAGGATGAGGCGGAGCTCGCCCCGGGCCGCCCCCGCAAGCGCCTGACCGTCACCAACCGGGGTCCGAGGCCCGTCTGGGTGTCCTCGCACTTCCCGCTGGAGGAGGCCAACGGCGCCCTCGACTTCGACCGTGAGGCTGCCCGCGGTCACCGGTTGGACCTTCCCGCCGGGACCTCGCTGGAGTTCGAACCAGGCCGGGCGCGCACCGTGACCGTGGTGGCACGAGGAGGAGAACGATGAGCCGACTGTCCCGGCGCGCGTACGCGTCCCTGTACGGTCCGACCACCGGCGACCGGATCCGGCTGGCCGACACCGACCTGTGGGTACAGGTCGAGGCCGATGACACGGAGCCCGGCGAGGAACTGCTCGGCGGTTGTGGGAAGACGGCACGCGACGGCCTGCTCGTGGCGGGCCGCGCCGACCGCGACAGCGCGCTGGACATGGTGATCCTCGGCGTGGTCGTCCTGGACCCGCTGATCGGCGTGCGCAAGACCAACATCGGTATCAAGGACGGCCGCATCGTCGGGGTCGGGCGGGCGGGGAACCCCCAGACGGCCGACGGCGTGGAACTCGTCGTGGACTCCCACACCGCGATGATCACCGGCGAAGGGCTCCTCGCGACCCCTGGTGTGGTGGACTCGCACGTCCATCTCTCCAGCCCGGAGGTGGTGCCCGCGGCGCTCGCGGCGGGCGTGACCAGCCTGGTGGGCATGGGCATCGGCGGTGTGTGGGACGTCGGCGCCAACCCCGCCTACAACCTGCACAGCCTCATCGAGGGCTGGCGCGACGCCCCCGTCAACGTGGCGTTCCTGGCTCGCGGCTCCTCGTCCTCGCAGGAACTGCTGGAGCGCGCGGTGCTCGCCGGCGCCGGCGGGTTCAAGATCCACGAGGACTGGGGAGCCACCCCCCGGATCGTCGACACCTGTCTGGGCGTCGCCGAGCACGCCGACCTTCCGGTCGCGCTGCACACGGACACCCTGAACGAGTCCGGGTATCTCGCCGACACCCTCGCCGCCACACGCGGGCGCACTGTGCACGCGTACCACGTCGAGGGTGGCGGCGGTCATCCCGACCTGCTGGAGATCGTCTCCCAGCCGCACGTTCTCACCTCCTCCACGACGCCCACACTGCCGCTGACCCCGGCGACCGTCGCGGAGCTGCTGCCGATGACGATGACCGTGCACCGTGGCCACCACGGGATCGACACCGATGTCTCGATCGCGGCGAGCCGAGTGCGCGAGCATGCCATCGCCGCCGAGAACGCCCTGCACGACCTCGGCGCGATCAGCATCGTCAACTCCGACTCGATGGGCATGGGACGGATCGCCGAGACCGCGCGCCGCACCTGGCAGCTCGCCCATGTCCAGGCCCACCTGGCCGGCGAGAGTGGCCCGGAGGTCGTCAACAACGAACGCGTGCTGCGCTATCTGGCCAAGATCACGTTGAATCCGGCGATCGCCCACGGCATGGCCTCGGACGTGGGGTCGCTGCGGCCCGGCAGCATCGCCGATGTCGTGCTGTGGCGCCCGGTCACCTTCGGTGCGCAGCCGGAGCTGGTGTTGAAGTCCGGCTTCGTCGCCTGGGGACTGTCCGGGTCGGGCTCCGGCTCCACCCGACTGACCCAACCCCGGGTGATGAAGCCCTACTTCGGCGGTCTCGGTGGTGCTCCGCGCCGGCTGTCCACGGTCTTCGTCTCCCAGGCGTGCCTGGACGACCGTGCCGCGGCCGAGGCGCTCCCCCGAGGAGTGCGCTACACCGCGCTGCGGAACAGCCGGGGTCTGACCCGGGGCGACATGGTCGCCAACACCGCCGTACCCGATGTGCAGGTGCCCAGAACCCCCGACGCAGTACTCGTCGACGGACGGCCCATTGACATCCACCACGCCGCCGACCTGCCGCTGACCCGGCTGCAGAACCTGGCCTGAGATCCGAAAGTCACCCCATGCTCGACCTCCTCGTGCGCAACGCCCGTATCCGCACTGTCGACGACGACCGCCCCCGCGCCCATACCCTCGGCATCTTCGGTGGGCGCTTCGTCGGACTCGACGAAGCGGTGCAGGACCTGCCCGCGCGCACCACACTCGACTGCGGCGGCGCGGTCGTCGTCCCCGGCTTCGGCGACGCCCACAACCACATGGTCTGGTTCGGCCAGTCGCTGGGCGAACTCGACCTCAGCGGGGCCACCACGCTGCCGCAGGTCTACGATGCCGTCGCCCGCCGCGCGGCCGGCCTCCCCGCCGACGCCTGGATCGTCGGCTCCGGTTACGACGACACCGTCATGGGTGCGCACCCGCACCGCCGCGAACTCGACCGGGCGGCCGGCGGACGACCGGTGTGGCTCAAGCACCGCTCCGGGCATATGTGCGCGGTCAGCAGCGAGGTACTGCACAGGTCCGGCGTGCTCGACGGCACCACCGACGAGCCGGAGGGCGGCGTCGTCGTCCGCGACGACCACGGCGCCCCGACCGGCCTGCTCCAGGAGCGGGCCCAGGGCCTGGTGTCCGCCCTCGTCATGCCCTACCCGGTGAGCGAACTGGCCGACGCCGTCGCCAGGGCGAGCGCCGTGTACGCCTCCGAAGGCCTCACCCACGTCGTGGAGGCGGGGATCGGACTCGGGCTGATCGGCCGCAGCCCGGTGGAGGCCGCCGCCTACCAGCTCGCCCGAGAGAGCGGCACGTTGAGCACCCGGGTCGAGCTGATGGTGGCCGCCGACAATCTGCACGCCCTGCGTGCGCACGCCGACGACGGCATCACCACCGGACTCGATCTGGGACTGCGCTCGGGCTTCGGCGACGACCGGCTCCGGCTGGGCCCCATGAAGATCTGGCTGGACGGATCCCTGATCGGCCGCACGGCCGCGGTCTCGGAGCCGTTCTGCGGACACGCCCACGCAAGCGGTGTCTTCCAGAACGGCCCGGAGGACATGCGCCGGCTCGTCGTTGAGGCGCACCGGGCCGGATGGCGGGTCGCCGCGCACGCCATCGGTGACAGCGCCGTCGACCTCGCCCTCGACGCGTTCGCCGAGGCCCACCGGGTCGCACCGCGCCACGATGTACGACACCGCATCGAACACTCCGGTGTGGTCCGCCCCGATCAGCTGGACCGCTACGCCGAACTGGGCGTGGTCCCCGTGCCCCAGCCGCACTTCCTGTACGAGGTGGGGGACACCATGGCCGAGGCTCTCGGCTCCGCACGGACCCCGTGGATGTACCGGCACCGGTCCTTCCTCGACCGGGGGATCCGGGTGCCGGGCAGTTCCGACCGGCCCGTGGCGCCCGGGGCACCGCTGCTCGGGATGCAGTCCATGGTCGAGCGGCTCAGCAGGGCGGGCGCCGTGCTCGGCGCCGACGAGCGGGTGACCGCCGAGCAGGCCCTGCGCGCCTACACCCTCGACGCGGCGTGGGCCAGCCACGACGAGGACCGGCGCGGCAGCATCACCCCCGGCAAGCACGCCGACTTCGTCGTACTCTCCGACGATCCCGTCGACATCGACGCCGACCGCATCGGCGCGATCGACGTCCTGGCCACCTTTGTGGCCGGCGCCTGCGTACACGGCGCCGACGTACTGGCGACGTCACCCCGGTGAAGACCCCCCGTCCCCACGGCCGAACTGCCACGGCCGCATGCAAGGAGTCAGATGTGAACACCCTGAGCAAGACCTCCCCCCAGTCTCCACCGGGCAAGTCGGTCGTCGTCACCGACAAGGACGCCGGGCGGGTCGCCTTCGCCGCTTTCGTCGGCACGGCGCTGGAGTGGTACGACTACTTCCTCTTCGGCACCGCCGCGGCCATCGTCTTCAACCGGCTGTACTTCACCACGCTCAACCCCACGGCAGCCACCATGGCCGCCTTCGCGACGTTCGGTGTGGGGTTCGTGGCCCGGCCGATCGGTGCGCTCATCTTCGGTTGGCTCGGCGACCGGATAGGACGTAGACCCGCTCTGCTGATCACCGTGGTGATGATCGGGTGCGCCACCGGCCTGATCGGTGTACTGCCCGGTTTCAGCAGCATCGGAGTCGCCGCGCCGCTGCTGCTCGTCACCCTGCGCCTGCTGCAGGGCATTGCGGTCGGTGGTGAGTGGGGCGGTGCCGTCACCCTCGCCGTCGAACACGCCCCTCCCGGGAAGCGCGGCCGTTACGCGGCGCTGCCGCAGGTCGGCTCGCCCGTGGGCACCCTGCTCTCCTCTGGTGCCTTCTCCCTGGTGCTCCTCCTGCCGTCCGCCTCCTTCGACGCCTGGGGTTGGCGCCTGCCGTTCCTGTTCGCCTTCCCGCTGCTGCTCATCGCCGTCTACATCCGCCGCAAGGTCGAGGAGTCGCCGCTCTTCGACGAGCTGCTGAAGCAGGACGAGCGGGCCAAGATCCCGGCGCTCGAAGTCTTCCGCTCGGCCTGGGGACGACTGCTGGTGGCGATGGCCTCGGCGATGCTGGGCGTCGGCGGCTTCTATCTGTTGACCACGTTCGCGATCAGCTACGGCACCGAGACACTGGGGGTCTCGCGCACCCTGATGGTCAACGCGACGCTGTTGGCCGCCGCCGTCGAGATCGTGGTGATCCTCTTCGTGGGGCGCCTGGCGGAGCGACTCGGCCCCGGCCGGGTGACGCTGTGGGGCGGTGTGCTCAGCGCCGTGATCGCCTTCCCCGTCTTCTGGCTGATCGACACCAAGAACCCCTGGGCGATCGTGTTCGCCGTGATGGCGGGCATCGCCGTGCTGTCCGTCGCCTATGCGGTCTCCGGGGCTCTCCTCACCGAGCTGTTCCCCGCGCGGCTGCGGTACAGCGGCGTGGCCCTGGCCTACAACCTCGCCGGCGCGCTCACCGGCTTCCTTCCGTTCGCGGCGACCGCACTGCTGAAGGTCAGCAACGGGGCCTCGTGGCCGGCGGCCCTGCTGCTTGTCGCACTGGCTCTGGTCACTGCACTCGGCGGTTTCCTGGGGGAGCGGATGCGTGTCTCCGATGACGTCACTCGTGGCTGACGTCCGCTAGACAACTCCAGACAGGCTCAATGCCTTGGCCGGCGATGTACGGCCTCCCGAAGCGTCCGGCGCGCCGAGCAGGCGTGTCGGACGCTTCGGCGTGCGTACCGCCGCGCTGCCACCCAGGACGCACGCCCCGCCACGCTCTCGAAGACCACGCGTGGGATCCGCTCCACCGGTAGGCGAAGGTCGATATGGCCCTGCGAACACCTGTGGTGAATATCCATTCACCCGCTATGGTGAATATCCATTCACCATAAGGATTCCCACCCGCTGGAGCGCCCATGGCCCCGAAACCCGCCCCGTCCGACCGTTCCGCCACCCCAGCCGGGCCGGTCGGACGGCGGGGCGTGCGGGAACGGGCGACGGTTCCGGTGCTGGCCTTCGGGGGCATCCTCATGGCCGTCATGCAGACGGTCGTCGTCCCCCTGCTGCCCGATCTGCCCCGACTGACCGGTGCCTCAGCGGGCACCGTCTCCTGGATGGTGACCGCAACGCTGCTCTCCGGCGCGGTGCTCACCCCGGTGCTCGGGCGCGCGGGTGACATGTACGGCAAGCGGCGCGTGCTCCTGGCAGCTCTCGGGCTGATGACGCTGGGCTCGGTGCTCTGTGCGCTCTCGTCCGACATCGGTGTGCTCATCACGGCGCGTGCCTTGCAGGGCGCTGCCGCCGCGGTCGTCCCGTTGTCGATCAGCATCCTGCGCGACGAACTGCCGCCCGCGCGCACCGGATCCGCGGTGGCGCTCATGAGTTCCACGGTCGGGATCGGAGCGGCACTCGGCCTGCCGCTGGCCGCGCTCGTCATCCAGTACGCGACCTGGCACACCATGTTCTGGGTGACCAGCGGCCTCGGCGTCGCCGGTCTGGTCCTCGCCTGGTGGGCGGTGCGCGAGTCGCCCGTGCGTGCCCCCGGCCGCTTCGACGTCCTTGGCGCGCTGGGGCTGGCTGCCGGACTCGTCTGCCTGCTGCTGGGCGTGTCGCAGGGCGGCCAGTGGGGGTGGGGGAGCCCCCCCATCGTGGGCCTGTTCGTGGGCTGCGTCCTGATCCTGGCGCTGTGGTGCCTGCAGCAGCTGCGCACCGAGCGGCCCCTGGTCGACCTGCGGCTGGCGTCCCGCCCGCGCGTCGCGTTGCCCCATCTCGCCGCCCTTCTGGTCGGCTTCGGCTTCTACGCCAACTCCCTCGTGACGGCGCAGCTCGTCCAGGCGCCCAAGGCCACCGGGTACGGGCTCGGCCTGTCCATCGTGGGCAGCGGGCTGTGTCTGCTGCCCGGCGGGGTGACCATGCTGCTTTTCTCACCGGTCTCGGCCCGCATCTCGGCGGCCCGCGGTCCGCGTGTCACCCTTGCCCTGGGCGCGGCCGTCCTCGCTCTCGGCTATGCCGTACGCATCGCGGACAGCCGCGACCTGTGGATGGTCATCGTGGGTGCGTCGATCGTGTCGACGGGCACGACCCTCGCCTATTCCGCACTGCCCACGCTGATCCTGAGCGCGGTACCGGCCGGGCAGACCGCGTCCGCGAACGGCGTCAACGTCCTGATGCGTACGATCGGCCAGGCCATCTGCAGCGCCGCAGTCGTCGCCATCCTGGTCCACCACACGAGCCTCGTCTCCGGCGCGCCCGTACCCACGCTCCACGGCTATCTGCTGGCGTTCGCGATGGCGGGTACGGTCGCACTGGTGGCCTGTGCCACCGCCCTAGCCATCCCCGGGGACCGTGCTTCCGGCGGCAGCCGTCGGTCACGCGGTCGTACGGGAGCCGTGCACGACGAGGCGCTGGAAGGAGCGTGAACCCCGTGACCACCCCAGCTACCACCGCTGACGCGGGCCGCTCCGCCGCGCCCGGTCCCGCACCCGAGCCGACACCGGTGCCCAGTGACGCCCGGGCGACCGCGAGCCCCGTACACCGTGACGCCGGGACGACCAGAAGCCCGGCCCGCCGGGACGCCGAAGCGACCAAGGCCGCGATCCTCCGCGCCGCCCGCCACCTCCTCGCCCGGCACGCTCATGCGGACATCACGCTCAAGGCGGTCGCCGACCGGGCCGGGGTCAGCGCGCCGCTGATCCTGAAGTACTTCGGCAACAAGGAGACGCTCTTCGCCCAGGTCATGTCCTTCGAGGAGGACGCCACCGCGCTGCTGGACGCACCACTCGCGGACCTCGGCCGTCACATGGTCCGCCATGTTCTGGTGAGCCAGACCGAGCAGGGCGCGGACCCCCTGCTGCGCATCGTGTTCGCGCCCCTGCACCGCGATCAGGGCGACGTCCTGCGCGGCAACTTCCGCACCCAGGTCAGCGACCGCCTCGCCGCCCGCCTCAGCGGCCCGGACGCGGGCCTGCGCGCGGAACTCGCGGTGGGCACCCTGCTGGGTCTGGCCGTGATGTTCGGCATCGTGCGCGGCACGCACATGCGCGCGGCGGACCTCGACGACCTCGTCCACCGCTACGCCCCTGTGGTACAGGCGCAGTTGACACCCTGACCCCGGTCAGGACACACCTCTTCACCGCGGACCTTCACGGTGCCCGCCCTGCGAGGGGTCCCGGCGCAGGGCGGGACCCCTCGCGTTCAGTGCTCCTTCTGCGGAGTCGACTCGCGGGGCCTGACGACCACGAACCCCTCACCCTCCAACTTCAACTGGACGGCCTCGCCCGACCCGCCGCGCAGCATCGATCCGATGGACTGCGACCGGTGCAACGAGGTGTGCAGCCGGGCCGTCCAGCCGACCACCGCGTCGGTGTCGACGTACACGGGTTGCTGCGGCGAGACGGGGATGACCAGCGGGCTGCCCTCGCAGATCAGCCCCAGCCTGCCCCGCCCGGTGAACACACTGTTGAACAGCCCCCCGCTGGTGATCCCCGACCCCTTCACCGTGCGGATCTCGTACGACAGGGTCGCGTCGAAACACAGCACATGGCGGCCGTTGACGGTGAACTTGTCGCCCGGCTCGACCTCCACGATGAAGCAGTTCTGCGCCTCGTGCGCGAACCATGCCTCGCCCTGTCCGCGGACGGCCATCAGAGGCAGCCCCTCACCGGTGACCACCCGCTTGAACATTCCGCCCACACCCTGGCCCCTGCGCTCGAACTGCAGGTTCCCGCGGTAGGCGACCATCGATCCCTGTCGTGCGAGCATCTCGCCGTTCACGACGTACCGGATGGACTTGGAGTTCTGTACGGACATGCCGGGCGTGGCGGCCGGCCGCACCATGTGGTCACTGGAAAAGAGATCGCCCTTCATGGGGGCATCCTGTCCCAGGGGTTCAGCTTCGCCAAGATCGCCGATGTGCGGCACCGTCAACAACGTGTGATGTGCCCCGTCGTCCTGGCCGGCATGACGACACGCCGCTGCGTCCAGCCGCCGGCACGCCACCGCGGACGCTCCCCACAGGAGAGGTCCGCGGTGCCGGGCAAAGAGGCGGTCTTGCCGGTGGGCCGGTCAGCCCTTGATCTCGGTCCAGGCCTGCACCCACTCGGAGTAGGGCACGCACTTGACGTCCGTACGGCCGTCGAGGCACTGCTCGATCGGCGTCGTCCAGAACGCGATGTCCTTCCAGTAGCTCTCGTCCGTGGCGTGGAAGGTGTCGCAGAAGGTCGGGTCGCTGGTCTGGTCGCAGGACTTGATGTTGGCGGGAGCCTCGCCGAAGTACTCGCCCACCTGGGCGTTGACCTTGGGAGAGATGATCCAGTCCATCCACTTGTAGGCGCAGTTGGGGTGCTTCGCCTTGGAGGAGAGCATCCAGGTGTCGGACCAGCCGGTGGCTCCCTCCTGGGGGAGGACGGCCTTCACCTTGGCGCCCTCGCCGGCGGCGAGGTTGGCGATGACCTGCCAGGTGGTGCCGACCACGGAGTTACCGCTCTTGAAGGCGGAGACCTCCTTGAGATAGTCGCCCCAGTACTCACCGATGTTCGGGCGCTGTTTCTTCAGCAGGTCGACGGCCGCGTCGAACTGCTGCCGGTCGAGCGCGTACGGATTGCGGATGTGCAAGCTCGGCTGGGTATCGCGCAGATACAGTGCCGCGTCCGCGATGTAGATCGGTGAGTCGTATGCCGTGACGTGCCCCTTGTGCTTCGAGGCGTCGTCGAAGACGGCGGACCAGGAGGTGGGGGCGGGGGAGACCTGCTGCGTGTTGTACATGAGCAGGTTGGCGCCACGGCCGTGCGGAATCCCGTACATGGTGCCGTTGACCGAGTTCCAGTCCTGCTTCTTCAGTCCGAAGAAGACGTCCGCGTAGTTGGGCACCAGGTCGGTGTTCACCGGTGCCGCCTCGCCGGACGTGATGAGCCTGAGGGAGGCGTCGCCCGATGCGGAGGCGGCGTCGTAGGCGCCGCTCTTCATCAGCTTGACCATCTCGTCCGAACTGGCCGCCACCTTGGTGTGGACCTGACATCCTGTCTTCTTCTCGAAGGGGGTGACCCAGTCCACCTTCGGGTCCGTGGAGCCGTCCTCCACATAGCCCGCCCAGGCGATCAGATTCACCTGTCCCTCGAGCGAGCCGAGCTTCGACTGCGCCTTGAGGTCCGGAGGGTTGATGCCGGACGAGGAGGACGTGCTCGACTCGGCGAATAAACCGCAGCCGCTGACGAGTAGGAGAGAGCAGGTGATGGCTGTCGCTTTGAGGGATCTGTTCAGCAAGGAAATCTCCACGACGTGGGGCAGCGGGGGGGTGGTGGGGACGGTGTGGGGGGCGGGCGTGCGGAACGTGCAGGAAGCGATGTGGTTGACGGGCGCGGAGCGAGTCCACGACCGGCAGCCGGCCGCCGGATGGTGCGGTGACCGGGGCGACTCCGGGCGCCATGGGTCGCAACGGCGTACTCGGATGAGGCTCCAGGTCGGCAGGCAGGTCTATGACCCGCCCAGGAGTCCGCCACACGACAGGGTGCTGCCTCCGGGCGGACATCGTGGCCATCACCTTACGGAGCGTCGCTACCTGGATCAACTTTGAGGGATGCAACGGAAGTTGGCAGGGGGTCAAGGTGAGGCGAAACAGTGAGGGCGTATACGGTCGCGGTCATGTCCGAATCCCTGCGGCAGCCCGGCTCCATGCCCAGCCTCCTCCCGCATGCCCCCCCGAAGGTCCCGAGCACGGCCGTGAGGGATGGGAGCCGTCTCGCGGGGGCGGCGACGCTCGACCCGGCCACCGAAGCCGCAGTGGCGGCCCAGGTGCGCTCCACCCTGGAGGCCGTCTTCGACACCGTCGCCCGCACTCGGGCCGACGCCACGGCGCTGCTCCGGCGTCTCATCGCTCAGGGACGCCGCCCGATGACCGCCGACCTCGCCGCGCTGCGCCCCGGACTCCATCGCCATCTGATCCGGCAGGAATTGGTCTCCGGCGTCGGATTCGTCGCGGCACCGGGCCTGCTGGGTGACGTACCGGCCTGGCTGGAGTGGTGGCAGATCAGCGTCGACGGAGATGTACGGCCGCTGCTGCCCGACCTCGATCCGCGGCAGTCCGCGTACTCCGACTACACGCACTGGGACTGGTTCGCTCTGCCCCGCGACACCGGCCACCGAGCGATAGCCGGGCCGTACGTCGACTACCTGTGCTCGGACGAGTACAGCCTCACCCTGTCCGTGCCGGTCCATGTCGAGGGCCGGTTCGCCGGGGTCACCGCGGCGGACGTGTATCTGCGGCACTTCGAGGCAGCCGTGATGCCGCTGCTCCGGGCGCTGCCGGGACCGGCCCATCTGGTCAACGCCCGTGGCAGGGTGGCCGCGTCGACCGACCCGGCCCATCTGGTCGGCTCACTCACCAAGGGCCCCGACTTCGGCGCTCTGCTCGCCGCCGCACAGCCCGGCCGCCATGACGGGCTGCGACTGGTCCCGTGCGACGACCTACCGCTCGTCCTCGTCATGGCGGAATGCTGACGCGGACGGTACGTCGGCGGATGACAGCCAGGGCCCGGATGGGTCGCTCGAGAGTGCCACCGCCTTCGAGGTCACCGGTGGGTGGACCCTCCAAGGGAAATTTCCCATCAGACGGGTTATTTTCGTGACATGAATACAGCGAGCTATGAACTACTGGCTGTATCGAGCCAGCAGCTAGGCGTCTTCGGTGCCTTCATCGGCGGCATGTTCGTCTCGGCTGCACTGATCTGGGCCGTGCGACTCGGCATGTCCGTACGGGACCAGGAGTCGGCCCCGCCCCGCCCGGAGGAGCAGCCGCACCTGCCCGAGACCGGACCGGTCCATGAGACGCGAGAGGCCAGAGAGCCCGACGATGTGCCACAGGCGACGGAGGAGAGCGAACGGCTGATGCCGTACGAACTCCATCACGCACCCAGCAAACGGGGCGAGGACCAGGAGCGCAAGCGCTGGCACCCTGGCTCCAGCGGCTCCTTCGGCAGTGGTGGCCTGGGGCACCACTGACCGGCGCCGGCGAGCGGCTCGGCAACGCGGTACGCGACGGTGCCGCTCATGGCAGATCAGCCGCGGAGTCCTCCGGCGCCAGGTCCGGACGCAGCCGCAGCCATGACGGCTGCCTGAGCAGACCCGCCCGGGTGCGGGAGCCGTAGCGGACCTCGCCGACCAGTCTCGGCAGTACCCACTGAGCCCCGGGCACCCGCGGATCGGGATCGAAGGGGCAGGTACGGGTCTCCGCGGCCCGCAGCAGCCGGCCGAGCCGGGCCCGCTCCTCTTCGCTCCAGCCCGTCCCCACCCGGCCGACGTAGCGCAGCCGCCCCGCCTCCCGCTGCCCCACCAGCAGCACTCCGGGCAGTCCCACCAGCCGTCCGCGGCCAGGAAGCCAGCCGCCGACGATCACATCCACGGCTCGCACATTGCGCACCTTGATCCAGAACCGGGACCGCACCCCTGGCTCGTACACGGAGTCGAGCCTCTTGCACACGAGCCCCTCCAAGCCGTTGTCCCGGGTCGCCTGGAGGGCCTGCGCGCCGTGTCCGACGATGGCACCCGGCGTCGACCAGTAGGGCCCGGCCACGGCGAGCTGCTCCAATGCCTGCCGCCTCCGGACATAGGGGAGCGCGGTGAGGTCGCTGCGTAGGAACATCACGTCGAAGAGCACGAGATGCACAGGTGTCCGCGCCGCGCGCTGGGCCGCCAGCGCGGGGGAGTGGGCGAGCCCCATCCGGGTCTGCAGCAGCTGGAAGTCACCGCGGCCCCGCTCGTCGAGCGCCACCACCTCCCCGTCCAGCACCGCGGGCAGCGCGCCCAGGACGCCGCCCAGCGGCCGCAACTCGGGGTACGCGCTGGTGATGACCTCGCCCGACCGGGCACGCAGCTCCAGGGTGCCGTCGCCGGGCAGGTAGACCACAACCCGTTGACCGTCCTGTTTCGTCTCGTACGCCCACTGCGCGTCCTGCCTGGCGGGCGGCAGCGTGCCGGGGACGGCGAGCATGGGTGGGATCAGCGGCAGTCTCACGGGTCAGTTGTGGACGGTGCCGGCCGCCCTCACGCGGCCCGGAGGTGTGTTTTCCCCTGAACGGCGCCTCAGATCTCCGGGGGAGACGCTGACCAGGCCCGTGCGCTCCGGACCAAGCCGCCCGGCAGTGACAGCCGGAGACAGCCGGGCCATGCCCTGCGACAGGGGGTCGCTCGCGAGGCGGTCTCGGACTACGTGGTGCAAGCTGCGAGAGGGGACGGCACCTCACCGGCCGCGGTGGGAAGCGGCGGTGGCTGCGATGTGTGAAGGGCGGTCATGAGCGTGAGCGATCCGAAAGCCGGACGGACGGGGGCTGCGGATCAGAACGACGCGGTGCCGGGTATCGCCGCCGAAGCGCCCTTGGCGGGATGCGCCGCTCTGGTGACCGGCGCGTCCAGTGGCATCGGTGCGGCGACCGCCCGGCACCTGGCTCGGCAGGGCGCAGCTGTGGCGGTCGTCGCCCGGCGTACCGGGCGGCTGGAGGAACTGGCCACGAGGATCCGTGGCGAGGGCGGCTCGTGCGCCGTCCTGACCGCCGACCTGGGTGATGCGGCCCAGGCACGTCAGGCCGTCGAGGACGCTGTCGGTTGCTTCGCGCGGTTGGACGTGCTGGTGAACAACGCCGGTTACGTGGCCATGGGTCCCGTCGAGGAGGGTGATCCGGCGGACTGGGAGCGGATGGTCGACCTCAACTTCAACGCCGTCCTGCATATGTCACAGTCGGCCTTGCCGCACCTGTTGCGGGCGGCAGTGGACGGGCCCCGCGGAATCGCCGATCTTGTGACCGTCAGCTCGGTCGCGGGCAGGGTGGTGCGAAGGGACAACGCCGTCTATTCGGCGACGAAGTTCGCGGTGTGCGCGTTCAGCGAGGCCCTGCGCCAGGAGGTGACCGGAAGGGGTGTCCGGGTCGGACTGATCGAACCGGGTCTGACCATGACGGAGATGTCGGTCGGCGCCGGGCACCTCGCCGCCCGTGACCTGCCGCAGGATGCCTGGCTGCGGGCCGAGGACATCGCCGGCGCGATCACCTTCATGGTCACTCAGCCCTCGCGCGCCGCGATCAACGAGATCATGATGCGCCCGACAGCCCAGGAACACTGACCGCCGACACGACAGATGTCGGTCGACGAACGGTTGTACGCCCTCGGTCGCGCTGCCCGACACACGTCCCGCCCTGGCCGCCGGCGCCCGTGAACGCTGCCATGCCCTTTGTCGGCATGGTGAGGTGTCGGCATGGTGAGGGCGTGCTCGACGGGCGGCGGCCTGTCGCTGTGTGAGTGGAGTCGTACGCACGGTGTCTCAGCCACCCTGCTCCCGAGCCCCGCGGGCGCGGGCAGACGTGATGTATGACACGTGAGCAAACTCCGGCCCGCGCGTCCCGGAGGAAATTGGCTGCACGTGGCTTGATCGGTGATCAAGTATGGCAAAAGGCCGACCATGGAGCGTTCTGCCTATTTGACACTTTGTTGCGCGCGCGGATAGGAAACATGACGCGGAACGTGGAGAGGTGGAGCGTGCGCGAGCCCAATGTGATCGGCGACTGGCAGGAATGCGCAGACGAACACGCCGGTCTGCGTGTCCGTGTACACGGCCTGGAAAAGGCGGAACCGCCGCGTGGGCGCGACGAAGCCGCCGAAGGGCTGGTCTATTTCCGCTTCCGGGTGACCGTCGAGAACCGTATGCAGGACGCCGTGGGCATCCACCTCGAAGACGGTCAGGTCGACGCCCGTACCGGCTTCGACGGCGAGAGCGCGTTCCTCGACTGGCGCAACTCGCAGTTCATCGAGGGCTTCGATCTCTATCCGCTGCGCCGCGCCACCGCCGTTCTGTACGCCGCCGCCCCGGAGTCCTGTCTGCACCTTGTGGACATTCAGGTGCAGGTGAAGGCGGACGACGAGTGGGCCGACCGGTACATGTGGTCCGGCAACATGACCATGCCGGACGGCCTGCCGGGCACCGGCGCCCGCTCCGAGGGGGTGGCCGAGAGCCTGGCCGGACAGATCGGTGTCTTCCTGCGCGAGGAGGCGGAACGAGGGCAGGGCTGAGCCGCTCCGATTCCGGCATGGCTGAGCCGCCTGCCTGAGCATGGCGGGACGGCGGCGCGATCGCCGCCATGGCACGAAGCCCGGTTGTGCGGACGGCGACTACTCGCGCCCCAGGATCTCCGGAGGCTGGACCGACGAGCGGGGCGCGGACGATTCCCTCTCCGGGTCAGCGCCGCGGGGCGCGTCCGGCTCCGAGCTGCGGTCGCCGGTGGCCGGCGCGCGGAGCAGCTTGGCGCCGTCACGCACGCGTCCCAGAGGTTTGGCCAGGTTGCGGAATGAGAAACCTTCCCTCTTACGCGGCTCCCGTCGCGGCGACGGCAGCGCCCCGGACTCCCGATAGTCCGCCAGCGCCTGATGGGCGAGCTCGGCCGCCTCCCGGTACAGGTCGCGCGACTTCGTCATGGCCTCCAGGGCCTCGGCATAGGCGGCGATCTGGCTGCGGGCCTGCGCCAGCTCCTCCTCCAGGGTCGTCAGATGCCATTGCTCGCGCCGCGCGGACAACGCTTCCTCGGCCCCCTCGGGCAGGGGGCCGGGTGACTCGGCGAAGCGCCGCACGGTGTCGATGAGCTCCGTGGGCCGCGAACCGTCGAGGAACACCGAGCGCACGGAGAAGCCCTCATCGCCGACGCCGGGGTCCGTGGGCCCCGGCGGGAGCACCACGGCGCCACCGCGGGGCACCCGCGCCCCCAGGTCGTAGAGCGCCCAGTTGACCACCTGGAACTGTTCCGGCGCGGCGCGGTGCTCCACGACGCGATGCCGCAGGCTGGACGGCAGCAGCGACGCCAGCGGGCGCCGCCCGAGCTCATCGGGGGTCATCGCCTCGTGCACGATCACGTGGACGCTCCACGACCGGCGCGCGCATTCCCTCAGCAGGCGCCGGAGTGCCCGGTCATCCGTGGGCAGCGGGTTGATCTCCCGGAAACGGAGCCCGGGAACCGTGTCGTAGTCCCAGGGCACATCGGCGTCCTCGGGCCAGAACACGGTGGCGGGCGAGGGCCAGTCGAGTTCCCAGCGCCGGTCCGCCTCCGCCACCAGCACCCATTCCTGTGCGTTGCCCTTGTCCTGGTACGCCCCGAGGTTCAGGCGGGCTCGTACGACGACGTCGTCGGCGACCGCCCAGCGGGCCTCGAAGGCACGCTCGGCCGTGTCGTCGCCCGAGAGGTCGAACTCGAGCTGATCCTGGATGGCCGCGCTGCTCTTCAGTTCGCGCAGGCGCTGTCGGACGGTCTCCTCGGCGCCCGGGCCGAGGTGACGCCCGCGTGCCAGCCACACGGTGTCGGGAGCCGTGGGACGGGCGGTGGAGTACTTGGTCATGGGGCACTCTATGGAGACGGGAACAGGGTGAGCCTCCCAGTATGGTCCGCGCACGTCAATGGACCGTAAACCAGGTGGGTCATGATCGTGTGGTACGCCGGTTTCCGGCGGACACACCGGGTCATGAGGCGGTGGCGGAAGCGATGTCTGACTGGCCCGCCGGACCCGCCGGGCTCCTCTACGTCGGTGCCTTCCGGCCCCGAGACAGCCCCGGACCGCTCCGGTCCTGAACGGCCGCACCGGGGTGTGCCCGGTCCCCGGCACGGTGATTCAGGATCGGAACGCTCAGGGCAGCAGCTTGTCGACCGCGGCTCGCCCCTCGGCAGCGAGCTTTCGCTCGGCCCACGCGAGGGTCTCGGGGGTGATGTCCCTGCCCGAGGCGAGGACCAGGTCCTCCGGCGAGGTCTCCGGCGGAGCCGCGTGCAGCAGGTCGTCCGGCGTGGCCCGGTCATCGGACGGACGACGGGACGCATCAGGTTGTGACGTCGACATCGGTGTCTCCTCCGCGAGTCGATCCGCAATCCCCAGTGGTGGCACCCGCAGGTCGTCACGAGGGCGGGACGCCACCCTTCCCCTCACCTTTCAACGAGATGGCGCCGCTCGCATCCCGAGAGGGAAAGGGCGTGAGTCCGGGGACGTGGGTGACGTCTGTGACGGGTCGACGAGCCGCCATCCGCCCCTTACCCGCGCCCCGCGGCCCTGGGAGCCGGGTGACCGCGTGCTCGTCGGTGAAGCCGGGGTGTGGTTTCGGTGCGGTCACGAAGTTACGGGCGGAGTGGGACGCAGGCCACCACCGGTGCTGTCCGCCGCTCCAGGCATGCCGGCCGCGACCCGGCCCAGCCGCAGCACCCCCCACAGGGCCAGCACGACCCCGATCACCTCGGGCAGGAGCCACCAACCGGTCC
Source organism: Streptomyces sp. NPDC001020 (assembly GCF_053599115.1). Taxonomy (NCBI): domain Bacteria; kingdom Bacillati; phylum Actinomycetota; class Actinomycetes; order Kitasatosporales; family Streptomycetaceae; genus Streptomyces; species Streptomyces sp. NPDC001020. Next base: position 22,254 of record NZ_JBSFLQ010000054.1, read on the forward strand.
GGATCTGCTCCTGGAACAGCATCACGCCGAGGGTCAGGCTCACCGTGGCGTCACCGATGGTCAGTGCCGGCTGTGACGCGGCCAGGGAGCCGGCCTGCAGCGCGTTCTCCAGCAGCAGTACCGCGCTGACGCCGGTCAGCGCGAACCCGTAGGTCTGCCAGGACATGAGGAAGGCCCGGATTCCGTGGGCGGCGAACGTTCCCGTGGCGGATTTCAGCAACGCGGCGGTGAGGGCGTAGCCGACGGCCGCGGCCACCCCCAGCACGGCGGCCCGGAACAGCGACGGGCGCCCAGGCCGGGCCAGTACGACCGCGGCGGTCATGGCCCCCAGGCACCCCGCCAGAACCGGGAACCATCGCACCATGGGGGCCTGGTCCTCAGCCCCGGAAGGAGCGGCGGAGCCGAGGATCAGGGCGAGTCCGATGACCACACCGGTGATCGCCCACCAGCCGGCCCCTGGCAGACGGTGGCGCATGAGCTGAGAGGCGATGAGCAGGGCGAAGGGCAGTTCCAGCACGAACAGTGGCTGCACCAGTGACATCGGCCCGTTCACCAGGGCGAGCGCCTGGAAGATCGCGGCACCGATGACCCCGGCGACTCCGATCAGCCACGCGGGGCGGTGTGCCAGGGCGCGCAGCAGCCGCAGGCCGCCGCCACGCGCGACCGTGGACGCCGCCTTGCGCTGGAACGCGGTGCCCACCGCGTTGCTGGCGGCACCCAGGACGGCGAAAAACGCCGCAAGCGCGATCACCACTCCAGCATGCCTCGGAACGGCGATCACGGCGCCTTGGCCGGGTCCTGCTCCTGACGGTCGGCGGCCGGGCTGCCGGTGTCGTACCAGCGCCCGGACGGTCTGCCCGTAGACCGTGCGGGTGCCGGTGCGGGCCTAGGCATTGACGGCGTCGGTCCTGGTACGTGCGGTGCGAGCGCCCCTTCGCCCAGGTCTGGGTCCTGGCTGGGTGTGCGCTGGTCCGACCGGCCGCGGAACAGCCGGACTTCCTTGGGTGAGGAATGTTCCCCTGTCGGGTTTCGACCGGTCTATGGTGAGCGGCATGTCCGGTCCTGAGTTGATCCGCATCGTCTCCCGAGACTCGCCCATGGCCCTAGCCCAGGTGGAGCGTGTGCGTGGGGAACTGGCCGCCCGCCACCCGCACATCCGCACCGAGGTCGTACCCGTGAAGACGACCGGCGACCGATGGATGGGCAGCCTCGCCGAGGTGGAGGGCAAGGGCGCGTTCACCAAGGAGGTCGACGCCGCACTGCTGGCGGGTGACGCGGATCTGGCCGTGCACTGCCTCAAGGACGTGCCCGCCGACCGGCCGCTCCCCGTCGGCACGGTGTTCGCCGCGGTCCTACGGCGCGACGACATCCGCGACGCCCTGGTCCACCCCGGCGGGCTCACCCTCGGCGAACTGCCGCCCGGGACACGAATCGGCACGTCCTCGGTACGGCGCAGCGCCCAACTAGCCGCCTCGCACCCGCATCTGCGGTGCGTGCCGATGCGCGGCAACGCCAACCGGCGCCTGGACAAGCTCGCGGCCGGTGAGGCGGACGCCCTGTTGCTGGCCGTGTCCGGACTCGAACGCATTGGCCGGACCGACCTCATCAGCGAAGTGCTGGCTGCGGAGACGATGATGCCGCCGATCGGTGCGGGCATTCTCGCGCTGCAGTGCCGGCAGGACGACACGGCGGTCATCGACAGCGTCAGCGACCTCGGGCATCCGGACACGCATCGGGAAGCCGCCGCCGAGCGCATGATGCTCCACGTGCTCCAGGGCCACTGCAACTCGCCCATCGCCGGGTACGCCCGCGCCGAAGGCCATGGCGACCTGTCCCTGCGGGCCGCCGTGTTCACTCCCGACGGCAAGACCGTCCTCAACGCCCACGAGTGGGCAGGCCGACTCGACGCCGAAACGCTCGGCACCTCGGTCGCCGTCGCCCTGCTGCGTCAGGGTGCCCGCGCCTTGATCGACTCCATCGACCACTGACTTCCCGCACCAGGGCGGTGCATCGGCGCCGGCCCCGGGCACCTGGGCCGGGGCGACGCCGGTTCTTGATCATCTGCCCTGCTGCTGAGGCGCGGGCCCATGACGGGACCCGTCGGCATGGAAGATCCGCCCATGACGGTGGCCGGGGTGGGCGCTGGGAACGCGTTGGAGTGCGACGAGGGCGGCGTCGTCGTCAAGGCGGCCGCCTGTATGGGCGAGCAGGTCCCGCTGGATGTGCTGGACGAGCGCCGCCGGGGCAGCCTGGGTCCACTGGGCGACGCGTTCCGCGAGGGGGTAGAAGCAGCCGTGGGCGTCGCGGGCCTCGATGACGCCGTCGGTGTAGAGCAAGAGGGTGTCGCCGGGCTCGAAGGAGAACACGTCCAGGGCGTAGCCCTCCGGGCCTTTCGTGCTGATACCCATCGGGGGAGCGGGGTGCAGGCTCGGGACGGTGACCACGTGGCCAGGACTGAGCAGCAGCGGTGGAGGATGCCCGCAACTGGTCATCCGAGTGACCGGATCCGCGTCGGGGATCTCCACCAGCAAGGCGGTGGCGAAGCGTTCGCCGACCTCCTCGGACGGCTCGAAGTCGCCCAGATAGCGGGTGATGCTCCGCTCCAGGGCCGAGGCCAGTTCCGGCAGGGAGTTCTCCTGGTAGCCGACCTCGCGGAAGGCGCCGAGCAGCAGGGCGGCCTCGCCGATGGCGGAAAGGCCCTTGCCGCGCACATCGCCGATCATGACGCGTACCACGTGGTCGGTGCGCGTGGTCGCGTACAGGTCGCCGCCGATCTGCGCCTCGTCTTCGGCGGCCAGGTACAGGCTGGCGACCTTCACGGGACCGATCTGTTCCGGCAGCCGCCACAGCAGGACGCGCTGCGCGGCCTCGGCCACCGAGCGGACCTGGGCCAGCTGCGCGTGGTGCCGGTCCCGGACGGCACAGTAGAGGACGATCAGCGCCGAGAGCACGGCGAGGGTGATGATCTGCACGATGTGGTTCGTGGTGTAGAGCCCGCCGTGGTAGACGGCGATCAGGATCTGGCCCACCACCGCCAGCGCTCCGACGAGAGCGGTCAGACGGGGGCCTGCGAACGCGGGGGTGAGCGCGGGCGCCATGACCAATGCGGGTCCCAGATGGATCTCGACGGGAGTTTGGACGTCCACCGCCGTGATCACCACGATGAGCGCGACGGGTAGCAGCAGCAAGGCATGACTCGGCTGCCATGGCTCCCGCAGACCGGCGAGGATGTGCTGTAGATCCATGCCTACTACCCTGCCTCGCCCCCCGGTCGGGCGGCCACCTGCGTCCGTACGGTGCGTGGCGGAGCGTGACGGCGGTCGACCACAGCGCTCTCGCCCTTGACGGGTTTAGCGGTCCCCTCCCGCGGGCGATCAAGCCCTAGGGGGGCTCGCAGCGCGCTGCTTCCGGTTCGCCGACTGCCCTGTCTCACGCCGCCGCGCCGCGGGCATGAACGGTCGTCGTGCGTGGGCCCGGGCATGCCGCTCACGGCGGTCGCGTACCGGCCAGAACAGGACGTAGGCGGTGGACACGGTCACGAAGCCCAGCCGGAGCAGGCCGCGCGCCGAGTCGTTGGGAACGACGAAGACACTTCCGTACAGGGTGAGCAGCCCGATCCAGCTCCACCAGGGGACGAGGCGTCGCTGCCCGATCACATCCCACAGCAGTGTGCCCAGCAGAACCGATGCCGTGTAGTACGTGTAGACGCTGGGGTCCAGGAGGATCCGGGCGTTGGCGCCGAGCAGGACGACCGCCGGCCAACGGCCACGCCACACGGCGACGCAGCCGAGCGTCAAACCCAGCGCCGCCTGTGCGGGACGATCCCAGGGCGGCGTCCTGGGATCGCCGACGCCGAGCCAGCGCAGCGCGGACGCCGGCTGGTTGGGGATGGTGAACTGGGTCGCGGCGAACGAGTGCGGGGCGTCGAGGAAGAACGGCAGCCAGGCGAGCGCGACGAGCCCCGCGCACCACAGGCCCGCGCGTAGCCAATGGCGTCTCGGCAGCGCGAGCAGCAGCGGCAGGAAGGCCAGTGCGGTCGGTTTGGAGTCCACGGCCAGGGCCAGGTAGATGCCGGTCGCGGCCGCGTTGCCGCGTGTGAGGGAGCGTACGGCCAGGGCCGTGAAGAAGAGCGCCAGGACGTCGTCGAGGTGCCCGAAGCGGACCGCGACCTCGATCCACATGGGGATGAAGGCCAGGCCCGCGATCAGCACGCGCCGGCGCAGCCGTTGGTGATTGGTTCCGGTACCCAGGAAGTACGAGGCGGCGCTACGTCCGGCCAGGACCAGGATCACCAGGCCGAGCAGGGACATCAGGGCGGCGGCCAGTAACTGCCCGACGGCCTCGGGGAAGGGGTCGAACAGCCCCGCGACCAGGAAGCTGATGGGTCCCATCTGCAGTTCGGGGTGATGCGCGTACAGGTTGAGACCGCCGTCGCCCCGGCCGGAGGCGCCCGCGTAGATGAGCTCTCCGCCGGTATGCAGATAGTGCCAGGAGAACCCGCCGTGCGGCTCGACCACGGCGAACCAGAGCACTGTCCAGGCGGCGAGCAGCACCAAGTGCACCCGCTGACTGATGGCCGGCACACGCCTTCCTTTCGGCTCTTGCCCCCGCGGGCTTTCCGCGGACGTCATGGCCCCCCTCCTTGAGATGGCCGAATGGGAAGGAAGGTTCTCTCGCCGTCGTGATCGGGAAGGCATGGCGTGGGTATCGCGGGTGACAGGCGCGTGGTTGTTCCGGTGAGGAGTCGCCGCGCTGTGCGTTCGGCCCGAACCACCCTGTCGGCCAGGGCGTGATGAGGTGGGGCAGCCAGGCGGCACCCGCCACGGTGGCCGGCGCCTGCCCAGTGGTTCGGGCCACTGAAACGTCAACTACACCGGTTCTCCAGTCAGTTGGCAGGTCCTGCCGTCTCGGTCTCGGGCGCCTTCTTCTGTTCCTCCGCGTCGGGGGCGGTGTAGTAGACGGATGTGCCTTGCTTGCTGCGTTGGGCGAGGTTCTTGGCGACAAGCCCTTCGAGGGTGGTGCGCACGACGGTGGTCTTGATGCCGCGCTCGGGAAGGGCCTTGCCGAGCGCGGTGGCGACTTCCGCCGCCGAGCGGGGTTCGCCCTGCTCGGTCAGATGACGGCGGACGAGTTCGACCAACGTGGGCTGAGTCGGCTTCGAGGCCGAGGACTTGACTGCGGGCTTCTTGGCGACCGGCTTCTTGGCCGCCGTGCTGCCCTGTGCGGCGGTGGTCTTCCGCTCCCGTGCCCGCTTGCTCGTGGCGGAAGCGGGAGCACCCTTCTTCCGGGGAGCGGGGACCACGGCACTGCCGGGCTCGTCGGTGACCTCGGCGGGCGCCGCAGTGATACCGAGTGCCTTGTGCATGTTCACCAGCAGGGCGTGATCCTGCTGCAGGGCAGCCAGTTGCTGCTGCAGCGCGCCGACCTCCGCACTGATGCGCTCCTGCTCCTTGACGTTTCGTTCGAGATCGCTCGACACCTGGGCGGTGTACTGCGATGTCAGTTCGGTAGTGACGGCTCTGGTCTCGGACATGGTGTTGGCCCTTCCTCGGTTTTCCGGCCGTGGTGACGGACGCCTGGGGCGGGAAGCGGAGAGCCAGGCTCATGTGCTTGTCCGGCTCGTGTCCGACTGACGTCGGCCGTATTTGACGCACAGTGCCCCAGCGTAGAGATAGTACGGATGAGTGCAGTCTCTTGTTCCACTTGAGTGATGTCCTTTGCCCAAGCAGAACTTCCGCGAGCAGGCTTGCCTCGGCATGTGTGGGTGATGGTCCGGTGCGTGGCACGCTTCCGGCGTATGCCGGCGGGTCAGAGTTTCCGGCCGAGGTGAGGGGCCTTCGGCGTCTTCGCGAGTTCGGCGGCCTGCCGGGTCAGCAGGGTCAACTCTCCCTGTAGTACTGGGTTTTCGTCTCGTCAACGACTCAAGGGACCAACTCGCCGCCGTTCGGCACCGCGGCGACCGGTTACCCACCCGCCACGCCGCCCACCGGGTAATTCGGTGAAGCGGTGGCTGGCTCATGACACCTGGTCACCGATGTCATGGGTGACACGGTGTCAGCGGCGCGATTACTCCAAACGTAGTGTTCCTCATATTTTCCGTATGTCCGACATGACAGAGATTGCGCGCGTATGTACGTTCAATCTCGCATCGGCTCACAGCCGACGTGTCTGAGACAGGAGAAGTGACATGGCAACGCGTTCCACAGCTGTTACTGCCGCGATTGCGGCCGGCGCGGCCCTGGTGGCCACCGGTATCACCTACGCCTCCGCGGCTTCCGAGCCGGCCAACGTGGCTCCGATCGCCCAGCAGGCCGCCCCCGTCCCCGCCCCCGCCGCAGCTCCCGCCCCCGAGTCGGCCCTCGAGGGCAACAGCCGGGGCGGCAGCGGGCGGGGTGGCAACAGTCGCGGTGACAACGGTCGTGGCGACAACGACCGGGATTACCAAGGCAAGGGCAATGAGGGCCACGAGGAGGAGGAGGAGGAGCACGAGCACCGCCGGCGCCACTTCATCGGCCGGATTCACGTCAACGAGCGTGAGATCCCGGCGATCCCGGACGGCTGCATCGTCGTGGTCAGCGGCCTCGGCTCCAAGAGCATTAACGTCACCAACGAGAGCAAGAAGACCGTGGAGGTCTTCAGCGGTGCCACCTGCGACAACGGTGCTCCCATCGCCGTCGTCGGCCCCTGGAGCCAGGCGGACGGGCTGCGTCCGCGGCACATCAAGGATGGTGTGAAGGTCAAGCACGGTGTGGTGGCCAGCGTCCGAGTGATCAAGCGTCACCACGAGGGCAAGGGTGGTGGCGGCGACTTCGACAGGGACTGACCGATCCCACCTGTGAGGTAGAGAACGAGAACCCCGGCCCGCCGGAATCGGGCCGGGGTTCTCGCTGTGCGTCCCCGACCGGGACGCAGCCTTCCACGCTAAACCTCTGTCGGACGGTCCAGGGTCAAGGGCGTGGGGAGGATGACGGACGGCGCGTGTCGATGACGCCCTCTCAGCGGCCCACCGGCATACAGAACCTCATGAACATTGCCGGGAACCGGCAATGCGCCGACGGACCTTCGCCGGGCAGCATGGTGTGCGGGGAGCATGGCGGATGGTTCCGGTGCCGGACACCGGCAGGTGCCCGGCACCGGAACCGAGTCGGGGGCCGTGCGTCGTCCATGGGTATGCGTAAGGAAGAGGGGCCGGGACATGCGAACGTTCATGGAGGCCGCCACAGGATTGCCGGCACTGCTGTTCACCGCCGCACTGGTGGTGATCGTGTGCTTCTGGCTGCTGGTCGCGGTAGGGGCCACGACCTCCGACAGCTTCGACTCGGACGCGGACCTCGACGCCTGGGGCATGGGCGGGGTGCCGGTGATGGTCGCGCTCACCCTGGTGACGGTGTTCGGCTGGCTCTTCGCCATGGGCGAGGCCGTGCTGCTGGCCTCCGGCGCGCTACCGGGGACGGTCACCGGAGTGCTGCGCCTGCTGGCTCCGCCCGGCGCGCTGCTCATCGCCTGGCAACTGACGCGTTTGTTCGTACGGCCGCTGCGCCGCCTCTTCCCCGATGAACCGTCCCGGCCCGCCGTGAACACCGGCGGCGACGGCACCGGACTGCCGAGTGCCCCTGTCCCCGCCCCCGCCGACACCGGTGTACGCATCCGATACCTCTCGTACTCCACTGCCCAAGGGCCACTGCGGGCGCGCGATCGCGTCGCCTAGCCAGCGCCCCGGGACCCCGTGTCCCGCCCTCACGCTCCGACGTCTCTCTACGCCTCAAGGACCTATGTCATGGAAGCCATCGGCGTACTCGCCGCCGTCTGCCTGGTCGTCGTCATCGTCGTGCTGCTCGTCTTCTCCCGCTTGTTCCGCAAGGTGGAGCAGGGCAAGGCGCTGATCGTCTCCAAGACGCGGAAGGTCGACGTGACCTTCACCGGTCAGGTCGTGCTACCGGTGCTGCACAAGGCCGAGGTGATGGACATCTCGGTGAAGGCCATCGAGATCACACGGACCGGACGCGACGGGCTGATCTGCCGGGACAACATCCGCGCGGACATCCGGATCTCGTTCTTCGTCCGGGTCAACAAGACAGTCGACGACGTCATCAAGGTCGCTCAGGCGGTGGGCACGGCACGGGCCAGTGACCAGGCCACGTTGCAGGAACTGTTCCACGCGAAGTTCTCCGAGGCGCTCAAGACCGTCGGCAAGCAGATGGACTTCACCGACCTGTACACCAAGCGTGAGGAACTGCGGTACCAGATCATCGAGGTCATCGGCGTCGACCTCAACGGGTACCACCTGGAGGACGCGGCGATCGACTACCTGGAGCAGACGCCGCTGACCCAGCTCGACCCGGCCAACGTCCTGGACGCCCAGGGCATCCGTAAGATCACCGAGCTGACGGCTGTCGAACATGTCCGCACCAACGAGGCCCAGCGCACCGAGGAGAAGGAGATAGCCCGGCAGAACGTCGACGCCCGGGAGGCCATCCTGGAGCTGGAACGCCGGCAGGCCGACGCCGAGATCAAGCAGAAGCGCGAGATCGAGACCGTCCGGGCGCAGGAGGAGGCCGAGACCGCCCGGGTCGTGGAGGAGGAGCGACTGCGTGCGCAGAGCGCCTTCCTGCGCACCGAGGAGCAGCTCGGCGTCCAGCGCGAGAACCAGGCCCGTGAGGTCGCCGTCGCCGCGAAGAACCGCGAGCGGGTCATCGCCGTCGAGAACGAGCGCATCGAGAAGGACCGGCTCCTGGAGGTCATCGCGCGTGAGAGGGAGACGCAGCTGACGCAGATCGCCGCCGAGAAGGAGGTCGAGGCGGAGAAGCGCGAGATCGCCGAGGTCATCCGCGAGCGCGTCGCCGTGGACCGCACGGTTGCCGAGCAGGAGGAGTCCATCAAGAAGCTGCGCGCCGTGGAGGAGGCGGAGCGGGAGCGCCAGGCCGTGATCATCGCCGCCGAGGCCGAGGCGCAGGAGAAGCTGGTCAAGGACATCAAGGCGGCCGAGGCCGCCGAGCAGGCCGCCACCCACCGCGCGGCCGAGGAACTCACCTTGGCCGAGGCTCGGTTGAAGTCCGCAGACCTCGATGCGCAGGCCAAGCTGCGACTGGCCGAGGGACTCCAGGCCGAGGCGGCGGCCGCAGGGCTCGCGGCCGTGCAGGTCCGCGACAAGGAGGCCGAGGTCCTTGAGAAGGCCGGCCGCGCCGAGGCCGTGGCCACCGAGGCACGGCTGCGCGCAGAGGCGGAAGGCGCGCAGGCCAAGGCGCTGGCCGAGGCGACGGCCGTCGGCGAGAAGCTGAAGGCCGAGGCGGCTGGACTCACCGAGAAGGCCGCGGCGATGGCAGCGCTCGACGAGGCCTCGCGCGGGCACGAGGAGTACCGGCTGCGGCTGGAGGCCGAGAAGGAGATCCGGCTCGCCGGCCTGGACGTCCAGCGGCAGGTCGCCGAGGCACAGGCCACCGTGCTCGCCACCGGACTGGAGAACGCCGACATCGACATCGTCGGCGGGGAGTCCGTCTTCTTCGACCGGCTGCTGTCCTCGATCGCCCTCGGCAAGGGTGTCGACGCCGTCGTCGAGCACTCCGAGACCGCGCGGGCACTCGCGGGGCCGTGGCTGGACGGTACGTCGTCCTTCACCGACGACCTCACCCGTATCCTCGGCTCGGTCTCGTCGGCCGACATCCAGAACCTGACGGTGTCCGCCCTGCTGATGAAGCTCATGACGAAGGGCGGCACGAACACCGGGCAGCTCCAGCAACTGCTGGAGAAGGCAGGCGAGCTGGGGCTCGCCGACACTTCGCTCGCGGCACTCAACGGCGGCGCCAAGGGCTGACCGGTCGGCGGTCCGGAGCTGTCACACGGGGGGCAGCTCCGGACCGTTTCTCCTGACTTCCTGAGAGGGATCCCATGACAACCGGCCAGGACACCGGTACCCGCGAGGCCCATGACATGCTCGACACCGGCACGTACGAGGTGCTTCGCGACCGCCTCGCCGCGCAGGCCGCGGAACTGACGCGCCGCGTCCGGACGCTGGACGCCCGCCGTACCGAGGAGTTCGGCTCGACGCGGCTCGAACTCGCCGGCACCGAGCGGCTGCGCACCGAACACCCAGGTGTGCCCGCCGACATCGTGGCCGTCGGCGACACCCTCCTGTTCGGGTACAACGTCTCTTCCGTAGTGACGCCGGAGAGGGACGTGAGCGATGTCTTCGCCCTGCATGACCGCGACCTGAACCGACTGCCCCAGAACGCCGTACCGGGCCTGCTGGACGATCCCGCCTTCGTCCGGGAGTTCGGGGCCCTCCACCGCTACTACCGCCAGGCGCGCCTCCTGCGGCTGCGCCGCCTCGACGGCAAGCTGCTGGCCGTCTTCCAGACCGGCGCGAAGGCCGAAGACATCCGCGTGCTGCGCTGGGCGCTGTCCGAGGACGGGCAGGCCTCTTTCGTCGACGCGCGAGGGGACCGCGACCACGTCTTCCCGCCGCCGTACGACTTCACCTGGACCGAAGCCACCCGCGAGGAGCACGTGCTGGGCCGCCACCCGCACGTCTCCGTCCAGGGCGAGGTCTTCGTCACCACGGTCGGGGGCACGCTGACCGTCAAGGTGGAGGACGACACCGAGACCGGCGAGGGGATCTACTCCGAGCCGGTCGACGAGCCGCTGCAGTCGCTCGCCGACGCGGACATCGCCCATGCGCGCGTGGGCGCCCTGATCCTGTTGCGCATCCGTCCCTACAAGGAGGACGCCCACCGGTTCCTGGTGTTCAACATCCTCACCAGGTCCGTGGTCCGCCTCGACGGCATCGGACGGGCCTGCCGTCGACTGCCGGAGGACCAGGGGATCGTCTTCGCGGGCGGCTACTGCCTGGCCGCGGGCACCTACAAGACGTACGAGCTCGACACCACGGACCTGGAGTTCGAACGCGAGGTGCGCTCACCGAACGGTGAGGACGTCCTCTTCGCGTTCCGCGCGCGAGCGGGCGGCAACAGTCTGCTCCTGCCGTACAACGTGATCCGCAAGGAGATCGACGCCCCGCTGACCTGCCACGGCTGGTCCCTGTTCGACGACGGCACGCTCACCGTGCTGCGCGTCGAGAGTGACGAACCCGCGCGGGTGCACCCCGTCCAGCTGTGGACGTCTCCCTACGCCTCCGACACCTACGCCGCCACCGCCCCCACCGGCAGCGGACCGCTCGCCCGTGTCGGCAATGCCGACCTCGTGCGCGGCATCGCCGACTGCCTGTCCATCACCCGTGCCGTCGCCGAGACCACCCCGACGACCGAGGTGTACAAGGCCCTGGCCGCCGCATGCGTCCGCGCGGCCGACAGCCACCACTGGCTCGGCGATGACGAACTCGGTGATCTACGCACGCCGTTGGACGCCGTACACGCCACAGCCCAACAGGTGCTGTCCGAGTTCGAGACCGTGCAGACGCTGACCCGGCAGGCCGCCGACGCCCTCGACGAGGCCGTCGGCACCGTCGCAGGGGTGGTGCGCCGACTGCGCGGCGAGGCCCCACGCGACGCCGCCGCCTGGGTGAGCGGCCTGACCGAACTGCGTCGCGCCCAGGGACACCTGCTGACGATCAGGGAGATGCGGTACGCGGACACCGCCCGCATCGACGAACTGGCCGCCGGCATCGAAACGGACCTCGCCGCGTTCGGCCAGCGCGCCGTCACCTTCCTGGCCCGCCAGGACGCCTTCACCGGCCACCATGAGGACGTCGAACGGCTCGTCACGGACGCCGAGTCGATCACCACCGTCGCCGAGGCGGCGCCCCTCGTGACACGACTCGACGAACTCGCCGACGGGTTGGACACGGTGACCGAGGTGGTCGCCGGACTCTCCATCGCAGACGCCACCGTCCGCACCTCCATCCTGGAGCGCATCGCCGAGGTGATGGGCGGTGTCAACCGCGCCCGCGCCACCCTCGACGCCCGCCGCCGCGACCTCATGGAGAGCGAGGGCAGCGCCGAGTTCGCCGCCGAGTTCGCGCTCCTCGGACAGGCGGTCACCAGCGCGCTGGCCGCGGCGGACACCCCCGAGGCATGCGACGAGCACCTTGCGCGCGTACTCGTACGGGTGGAGGACCTGGAGTCGCGTTTCGCGGAGTTCGGCGACTTCCTCGGCGCGCTGGCCGACAAGCGCGGCGAGGTCTACGAGGCCTTCACCGCCCGCAAGCAGGGCCTCGCCGACGCCCGCGCCCGCCGTGCGGAGCAACTCGCGGCCTCCGCCATCCGGGTCCTGGAGACGATCGCCCGCCGCTGCACCACGCTCGCCGACACCGACGCGGTCAACACCTACTTCGCCTCCGACCCCATGGTCGCCAAGGTTCGCACCACCGCGGAGGAGTTGCGCGCGCTCGGCGACACCGTGCGGGCCGAGGAAATGGAGGGCCGTCTCAAGGCCGCCCGCCAGGAGGCCGCCCGAGCCCTCCGCGACCGCACCGACCTGTACGCCGACGACGGCCGGACCGTCCGCTTCGGCAGCCACCGCTTCGCCGTCAACACCCAGCCCCTCGACCTCACTCTGGTCCCGCACGCCGACGGCCTCGCCTTCGCCGTGACCGGCACCGACTACCGCTCACCCGTCAAGGACCCGGACGCCGCGGACGCCCGCTTCCGGGACTGTCACCTGCCCTCCGAGTCGCCCGAGGTGTACCGCGCCGAGCACCTCGCCGCCCGTCTGCTGGACGAGCACGGCGTGGCGTTCCTCGCCCAGGCCGATCTCCCCACCCTCGTACGGAGGGCGGCGGAAGACGCGTACGACGAGGGCTACGAACGCGGCATCCACGACCACGACGCCACGGTGATCCTCAGCGCGCTGCTGGACCTGTACGAAGCGGCCGGTCCACTGCGCCACGAGCCCGCCGCCCGCGCCGCCGCCCAGCTGTTCTGGGCGCACGGCACCACGGCCGAGGACCGCCAGCACTGGACCCGGCGCGCGGTGTCCCTCGCACGCGCCCGGGACACCTTCGGCCCGACAGTCGCTCTGGCCGACCTGCGGGCCGAACTCGCGGAAGCCATCGACACCTGGTCCGGGGGGCAGGCCAGACACCACGGGACCGTTGGCACGAGCGCCGACGCGGCCGCCGCCTACCTCTTCGAGGACCTGACGACCGGGCCCGACGGCTTCGTCCTCAGCGCCGCCACCCACACTCTGCTCGACAAGTTCCGCCACACCGTGGGTGTTTCGGCGTACGACGAGGACCTGGCCGCTGTCGGCGACCTCGCCGCACGCCGCCAGCTGGCCGAGGCGTGGCTGTCCTCGTACGCCTCGGCCACCGGCACGGACCTCACCGCCGGCGACCTGGACGAGGCGGTGGCCGCTGAGCTGTGCCCGGACCTGACCCGCTATGAGTCGGACGCTCCGCTGACGGCCCGCGCCGAGGGACTGCTCGGCACACACCCGCGCATCACCGGCCGGCGCCTGCCCCTCAGGATCGACGAGTTCCTCGCCCGGACGAAGACGTTCGCAGAACAGGACGTCCCCGCGTTCCGGGCCTACCAGCGCCGCCGCACCGACCTGGTGGCCGCCGAACGCTCCCGGCTGCGCCTGGACGACCACCGTCCGCGGACCATGCCGGCGTTCGTCCGCAACCGTCTCATCGACGAGGTGTACCTTCCGCTCATCGGCGACAACCTCGCCAAACAGCTCGGCACCGCGGGCGAGACACGGCGCACCGACACAGGCGGCATGCTGCTGCTCATCTCCCCGCCGGGCTACGGCAAGACGACACTCATGGAGTACGTCGCCGACCGCCTCGGTCTCATGCTCGTGAAGGTCAGTGGCCCGGCGCTGGGCCACGCCGTCACCTCGCTCGACCCCGCCGACGCCCCGAACGTCACCGCACGCCAGGAGATCGAGAAGATCAACTTCGCGCTGGCGGCCGGCAACAACACCCTGCTGTACCTGGACGACATCCAGCACACCTCGCCCGAGCTGCTGCAGAAGTTCATCCCGCTGTGCGACACCTCCCGCCGCGTCGAGGGAGTGTGGGATGGCGAGCCGCGCACCTATGACCTGCGGGGCAAGCGGTTCGCGGTCTGTATGGCAGGCAACCCCTACACCGAGTCCGGCAGTCGCTTCAGGGTGCCCGACATGCTCGCCAACCGCGCCGACGTCTGGAACCTCGGTGACGTCCTGACCGGTAAGGAGGACGTCTTCGCGCTCAGCTTCCTGGAGAACGCGCTCACCGCGAACCCGGTGCTCGCCCCCCTCTCCGGCCGCGACCGCGCAGACCTCGACCTGCTCGTCCGACTGGCCGCCGGCGACCCCGCAGCGGGTGCCGACCGGCTCGTCCACCCGTACGCACCGGCGGAGCTCGAGCAGATCCTCGCCGTCCTGCGCCATCTGCTCGCGCTCCGGGAGACGGTTCTGGAGGTCAACACGGCGTACATCGCCTCCGCCGCCCAGACCGATGCCACCCGCACCGAGCCGCCCTTCCAACTGCAGGGCTCGTACCGCAACATGAACAAGATCGCCCAGCGCGTGCAACCCGTCATGAACGATGCCGAACTCGCGGCCGTCATCGACGACCACTACCGGGCGGAGGCCCAGACCCTCACCTCCTCGGCCGAGGCCAACCTCCTCAAGCTGGCTGAGCTGCGTGGCACGCTCAGCACCCAAGAAGCCGTCCGCTGGGCCGAGGTGAAGGCCACGTACGTCCGCTCCCAGTCCCTGGGCGGACCCGAGAGCGACCCCCTCACCCGTGCCGTCGCCGCACTCGGTCTGCTCGCGGACCGTGTCGCTGCCGTCGAGTCGGCCATCAGGGGTGCCGCTGACCCCCGTCATCTGTTCGGCAATCCCAACAGATGATCGGGGGTGCGGCGCAGGTCACCGCCTCTCGGTCAGCCACGCTGCCAGTACGGCGGCCTGGCTGTGGTCCACGCCATTCGTGGCGGGGAGGAGCGTGAGAACACGGCGGGGGAGGAGTGCGAGCGCCGAGGAGCGAGCCGGGCCGTCAGGCCCGTCTCCTCGGCCGTTGCCCGCAGTCCTGAAGAGCTATGCGAGCTCGGAACTACGCGCGATCATCAGCGCCGAGTCCGCGTGGAGCGTGATGCGCACCGGTGTGAAGGTGGTGGCCTCCACCGGAGACTCTCTGGTACCCGGATTGCGGACGTAGCGGGGGTGGGCTCCTCCGCTGATCTGCCAGCGTATGCGGTGACCGGTGGCGAAGCGGTGGGCGGTGGAGCTCATGGGCGCGGTGACCTGCGAGGGCGCCTGTTCGGTCGTCCGCATTCGGGTCAGCCCGTCACAGATGTTGATGGAGCGGCCCTGTGCGTCCACGTCGCACAGGCGGGTGAAGACATCGGCGTGGCCGGTGTCCGTGGAGATGCTCAGCCGCGCGGAGACCGGGCCGAGGATGTCCATGGGCTCGGTCAGCGGAGGGCTGGTGAACGTCAGGACGTCGTCGCGGGCCTCCAGGGTGCTGTTGTCCTGAGGACCGGCGCTCGGGGAGAGCAGGGGGCCGCCGAGGGACGGGGTGGGGTCGGCCGGGTCGTAGCGGAACGTCGTCAGTGGTCCGGAGTCCGTGGGGGCCTGCTGGATGAGATGCCCGTCCGAGGTGGGGTACCACGCGGTGGTGGCCGGTGCCGACGGCCAGTCGCCGATGTCCCGCCAGCCCTCGTCGCCGATGTGCACGCGCACCCTTGTCGGCCGCAGGCCGGAGGGGTCGTCGTACAGGTGTGCGCGCAGCCAGGCGAGACTCTCGGCGAACACCTCGGGCCACCCCTTCTGCAGCGCGGAGGTGTGGGTCCAGGGGCCGACGAGCAGGGCGGTCTCGCATCCGGCCTGACGTAGTCGTTCGTACTGCTCGAGGGTCTGGTCGACCAGTGCGTCGTGCCATCCGGTGATCAGACTGGTCGGCACGTCCAGCCGCTCCGCCACCGCCGCCAACGACGCGCCGCTCCAATACGCGTCCGAGGCGTCCGGGTGCGTCATCACGTCGTCCAGCCAGGGCACCTCCCCGAGGGCGGGCTCGTACGCGCGGCGCAGCGGCCGCGCGGTGGTGATGTCACGCAAGCGACGCTGCAAGCGCAGTGTCGCCCTCAGAAACGGTGCCATCCCTTGGTGCTGATACGCCATCCCTACGCCGACGGCGAGGGCCTTCTCCAGGTGGAGCGCACCCCCTGCGTGGAACAAGGCGTGGGGATCGTGCAGCCCCACCTGTACCACCATCGCCTTCAGTTCCGGTGGCGGGTCCAGCGCAAGGGCCCACTGCACATATCCCAGGTAGCTGGGGCCGACGGTGCCCAGCCGCCCGTTGAACCAGGGCTGCGCGCGCAGCCACGTCACCGTGGCCTGACCGTCGGCGGCCTCATTGCGCCACAGATCGAACTCACCGCCCGAGCCGCCGGTGCCGCGGCAGCTCTGCAGGACCACGTGAAAGCCCTGTTCGGCGAAGAGCAGGCCGTACATGGGGGACCACGGAACGCCCCTGCCGTACGGCGAGCGCACGAGGAGGGTGGGGAAGTCGCCCTCCGCACGCGGGAAGTAGTGGTCCGTGATCAATGGGCTGCCGTCGGCGGCCGGTACTACCAGCCCCGGCTCCCATCCGACGTCGTGCTGTCTGGCCGGGAGCCGGCGCCATGTCGCCCTCATCATCCGTGAAGACAGTGGCGGCTTCCCGGAAGGCGGCGCCCAGGTCGGCCTCGACACAGGGTCGTGCGTGCGTGATGACATCGTTCCCCTCATCGGTTTACGTACACTGTACGAGAATAGGGGATGATTGGATGGCATGCACAGGGGGAGCCGCGATCAAGGAACGGAGCCAAGGGTCATGTCCGCTGACGGACGGGCCGGCGTCACGGGCGTCGACCCTCAGCAACTCTGGCTGAGCCCTGGCCAGCCCCGCAGAGGCCGTAGGCCCGCCTACGATCGAGAGACGATCACGGCGGCAGCCGTCGCCCTGGCGGACGCGGAGGGGCTCGAAGCGGTCACCATGCGCAAGGTCGCCGCACAGGTCGGAGCCGGCGTCATGTCGCTCTACAGCTACGCCCCCGACAAGGAGGCGCTGGTGGAGCTGATGATCGACAACGTCAGCGGCGAACTGGCGACCACGGATACACTCACCGGTGACTGGCGCGCCGATCTGAAGGCCATCGCCCGCCTCCAGCGCGCTCTCATGCTGCGGCACCCCTGGCTGCCCGCCGCCCTGTCCACCCGCCGCACCCCCGGGCCCAACACCCTGGCCTTCCTGGAACACGCGCTCGCCGCCCTGCGGCCCACCGGACTGGACGGTGCCGCGAAGCTGGAGATCTTCGCCCAGCTCACCGGCTTCGTCGCCGGGCATGTCGCCCACGAGATCGCACAGGCCGCAGCCTCACGGTCCCCCGACCGAGCCGCAGCCGAAGCCCGCTACCTGGCCGCTGTCGCAGCGGACGGCAACCACCCGGAACTCGCCGCAGCCCTCTTGGCCCCCGGACGCCCTCTCACCCCCGAAGCCACCTTCACCCGGTTCCTCAACCGCCTGATCGACGGCCTCGACACCGACTGATCCCACACCGCCATTCTTCGGGAACTCCCGGCCTGGAAGGACGACCCGACCGCAGCCGCGCGCCCGCACGCCGCGATCACCACGGAGGTAAGCGCCGTACGGGCATTTGAGCCTGTGCTGCGATCCGAGTGACAGAGCACCAGGGGCAGGAACGCAGCCAGCGCCCTGCCTCTTGCCGTGAGTGTCATGCCCCCGGTGCTGTTCTAGGGCGTGTTTCGAAAGTCCCGTCGTCCGCCCGTTAGGGCGGGCCCCGCGGCGTCTGGTGCGGTGCCTCGCAAGGCGGAGGGTCGCCCGCGTACTGGGCGTACGCGGGCGATCCCGACAACGCGGCGTGGGGGTCCCCC
>NZ_JBSFLQ010000055.1:0-39195 GCF_053599115.1 Streptomyces sp. NPDC001020
CAGAGCGATGTCGATGGTGCCGCTCTCAGGGGCGTTCCAGTTCAGGGGTGCCTTCATGGTCGCGCACTGCCACCGGCCGTTGTTCGGCAGCGGTGTGGGGGCGCTGCCGCCGCCCTCCGCCTCGGACGGTGCCGGGCAGTCCTTCCAGCTCAGCTTCTGCCCCGACAGGCCTCCCTCTGCGGGGCCACGGGCTTGTGCGGCGGGGCCACGGGCGCAGCCGGTGATCAGGGCGGGCAGAAGGACGGCGGCGGCGAGGACAGCGGCTCGGATCCGGGGAGGCTTCGGCATGGTGCCATCGTGGATCCACACGGAGGGTGACGCTCGGGGCGCGAGCCGTGCGGGTGAGTTCTGTTTCCGGGACGCGCGCACGCCCGTACGAGTGAGGGGCCCCGGTACCCATACACAGCACTAGAGCGCGCCCTTGCGTGTCAGATGGTTGAAGAACAGCCATCCCGGCAGCACCGGCAGCCACAGCGTCAGGAGCCGGTACAGCAGCACCGCGGGCGCCGCGACCTCCTTGGGCAGGCCGACGGCGATGAGACCGACCGTCAGGGTCGCCTCGACCGCGCCCACGCCGCCCGGGGTCGGGGCCGCTGAACCGAGCGCGTTGCCCGCGAGGAAGACGACCGCGACGCTGGCCAGGCTCAGCGTGGCGTTCTGCTCGTGCCCGAACGCCCGGATCGACGCGTCCAGGCACATCACGAAGGACGCGGTCAGCAGCAGCATGCCGCCGATGCCGGTGATCAGCTTCTGCGGCCGCTGCAGGACGTCGAGCATGCGCGGCACCACACCCGCGAACAGCGACCTCACGCGCGTGACGGCGAATTTTCGCAGGAACGGCACTGACGTGACCACCAGGACGAGCACCGCGACCGTCAGGAGGCCGGCGATGACCGTGCGGGACGGCGACAGGGACGGTGTCTTCTCGGTGCCTGTGAGATAGCCGAAGGACAGCAGCATCAGGATGTGACAGCCGAGCCCGAACAACTGCGACGCGCCGACGCTTGCCACCGCGAGCCCCGGCCGCACCCCCGCGCGCTGCAGGAAGCGCGTGTTCAGGGCGACACCGCCGACCGCCGCGGGCGCCACGATCTTCACGAACGAGCCGGCGACCTGCGCGGCCACGGTCCGAGGGAACGGCACCCGCTCGGGCACGAACCCCAGGAGCTGCATCGCCGCCGCGACATAGCTGAACGCGGCGAAGAGCACGGCCGCCGCCACCCAGCCCCACTGGGCGTTGGCGAAGAGCGTGCCGAACTCGATGTGCGTGAGCTGCGTCAACAGGAAGTACGCGCCGATGGCACCGGCGATGAAACTGATCAGTGTGCGTGGCCGCACCCGCTCCAGGCGGGCCGGCTGGACCGGTGCCTGCGGCCGGATCCGGAGCACCTGGTGGCGGATCTGGGTGAGCAGATCTTCCTCGCGCGCCCCGTCGAGGGCTTCGTCGATGGCACGCTTCTCGGCCCGCTGCTCAGCGCGTAGGGCCTTCTTGTCGGGTTTGTCGAGGGTGACGCCGCTGCTGTTCTCGCGGGCCTCCGCCAGACGGGCCAGCTTGGTCTGCCGGGACGCCTCAAGGACCGCTTCCCGTTCGCGATGGGCTCGCTCCCGGGCCAGTTTCCTGAGCGTCGCGCGCGTGGAGCGCGTCAGCGCGATCGGCTGCAGCAGAGGCAGGCATCCGGCGACCGCGTCCGGGCCGAGCACGCCGACCGCGGACGCCACCGCGCGCTCGGCACCGACCCGCAGCCCGAGCGTGGTCAGCAACTGCGCGATGTCCATCCGCAGCACCAGGTCGCCGGCCGCGATCTCGCCGCCGCGCAGATCGGTCAGGACGACGGCACCGGAACGATCCACCATGAGGGCGTCGCCCGCGAGCCGGCGGTGCGCGATGCGCCTCGACTGCAGCGCCCGCACCTGATGCCAGGTGTCGTGCAGCAGCTCGTCGGTGATCTCCTCGTCGGCAAGCTGGTCGAGGGTGTGGCCGCCGGTGTGCTCGTAGACGAGCATGACCGCGTCAGGACCCAGCTCGGAGGTCGCGATCAGCTTGGGCGCGTTGGCGCCCGCCGCGATGGCCGCGTACGCGACAAGTGCCTCCTGTTCCAGCGCCTGGCGCAGCGACTGCAGGCTGCGGCGGGTGGTGATCCCGCGCAGCGTCAGCCTCCGCCACAGCCGGTAGAAGAAGCCCTGCGCCTGCTGCTCACGGTCGACGACCGTGACGTCGAGGGGCGGGCCGTCCTCCAGGGTGACGAAGTAGCGCCGCCCACGATCGCCGTTGTCCGCCGTGTCGTGCGCCTCCCTGCGGGCCGCGCTCACGGGGCGGAATCCCACGGTGCGCAGGCCCGCCATCAGGGTTCGCCCGGTGGGCTGCACGTTCGGTGAGCCGACCGCGTACAGCGTCCCCGCCGCGACGCTCCAGCCGATCAGCACCGTCAGGATGATCGAGAACGGCGTGGTGTAGCCGGTGACCAGCATCGAGAAGGCGTCGAGCAGCAGTACCACCCACAGCACGGCACGCCAGCGCGGTCTGCGTGACATGCCCACGGCCGTCATATAGGCGATGACAGGTGCCAGGTAGCCGTGCACCGGGTCGGTCAGGGCGTGGATGTCGCCGGGGGAGGGCTGGGTGAGCGCCTCCTGGATGGAGCGCGGGGCGGCCCGGGCGACCCACAGGTCCGTGGCGAGTGTCACCCCGTGCGCCAGGACCGCAGCGAGGACGCCGTCCGCGATACGCAGTCCGTCCCGTTTGATCAGTCGCTCGATCGCGAAGGCGACCGGCACCAGGAGGATCGCGATGCTCGACGCCAGACCCGCGAGCTTGATCAGTAGATCGGGCGCCTGCCCCGTGCCCTTGTTGATGTCCTGTTCGAGCCCCGACGTGGTGCCGTGCGCGAAGGCGGCGATGGCGAGCAGCACGACGATCGCGAGCACGCCCACCAAGAGACGCATCAGATCGGAAGGGCGGTGCACGCGCGCGGTGAGCAGCGGTTCGTCGCCCTCGACCTCGTCGTTGCGGCTGTCGGCGCGGCTCTCGTCCGGCGCGGTCCGCCGCTCGGCGTCCGCCGCTTCGGGAGCCTTGTTCTTGTGTGCCCTCTCGTGCGGGTTCTCGCTGTCGCGTGTCTCCTCACGCGCGTCGTCCGCGCGGACCTTCTCGGCCGTGTCGTCGGCGGCGCTGCGGTCCGGGGCGGCGGTGTCCGGGCGCGACGAAGCCTCAGAAGTGCCCTCCGCGTCATCGGGGTGCACGCCCTGCTCTTTCATCGCATCTTCTTGATCTCGTATCACCAATCACCGCCCGCACGATGGTGGCATGCCCACCCGACACACAGGGGTATCAGGGTGCAAATGCGGGGGCGCACAGTCTGCCCGAAGCGCTGTGCCGAGGCGAGGGCTGTGTTCGGCCGCTGTCCGTTCCATTGTCGGTGGGGTGCGGCAGGATGGGACGGGTGAGCGAGGAAAGCCTTGCGGCGGACGCCCTGCCGGAGTACGCGGAACGGGTCCTTGACGTTGCTGAGCGCATCCCGCCGGGACGCGTCATGACGTACGGGGACGTGGCCGAATGGCTGGAGTACGAGGAGGGCGAGCGCGAGGCGCTCACCGGCAAGGGCGGTGGTGGAAGACGCGTCGGCGGTCCACGCCAGGTGGGTCGCGTGATGGCCCTCTACGGCGGAGCGGTCCCCTGGTGGCGTGTCATCCGTGCGGACGGAGTACTGCTCCCGGGCCATGAGCTGGACGCGCTGGGCCACTACCGGGAGGAGGGCACCCCGCTGCGCGAGGCCGGCCGCGCCTCCGACGGACATCTGCCGCGTGTCGACATGAAGCGGGCGCGATGGGATGGCGAGGAACGCGCGGAAGGTCACACCTGACAGCTTCCGGCACCGGACGGTACGGATGGCGCGGACGGGAATCCGTGCCCCTCTTCCCCCGTACGGAGGAAGAGGGGCACGCCCGCGGCATGCCGTATGTTCGTGCAACGGGGCGCCTGAGCGACCCACCGGGCGCGGCGAAACCGGGGGAAGCCCTGCTTCCGCGTCATGGCCGGGCGTAACGTCGACGGCGCGCACCCTTCTCATCCCGAGGTCACCGCCCGCAACGCGCGATGGCCCTTCCGCCCTCCCCCAGCTACGGCTGGGAGGTGCCCCCAGCCCGACCACCACTCCTCGACGACGGCGCTCCGCGCCGGCAGTGACCAATTGCACGACCACCAGGACCGGCGAACCACGTGAGCTCCTCTTCCTCCACCAAACGCCTGCCGCACACCCAGCCGCGGCGGGGGAGCCGTGGCGCTTACCGACTGGTGCGTACCCTGCCGGGCCGGGTGGACCCCCCTCGACTGGACGCAGGACAGCGTGCGGTGGTTGACCATGAGACCGGTCCGTTGCTCGTTCTCGCAGGCCCGGGCACCGGCAAGACGACCACGCTTGTCGAGTCCGTGGCCGCCCGGATCGCCCGCGGAGACGACCCGGAGCGCATCCTGGTGCTGACGTTCAGCCGCAGGGCCGCCGTCGACCTGCGGGACCGGATGGCGCTGCGGACAGGGGCGGCACACGCCCCGCAGGCCACCACGTTCCACTCGTTCTGCTACGCCCTGGTCCGCGCCCACCAGGACAGCGATGTCTTCGCCGAACCCCTGCGGCTGCTGTCCGGCCCGGAACAGGACGTGGCCGTGCGTGAGCTGCTCGCCGGCCAGCCCGACCTGGAGCGCCTGGGCCTGGCGCACGTGAGCTGGCCGGACGAGCTTCGTGCCTGCCTGACCACGCGCGGCTTCGCCGACGAGGTCCGCGCCGTGCTGGCCCGCAGCCGTGAACTCGGCCTCGGCCCGGACGCCCTGCGCCGCTTCGCCGAGCGCATCGGCCGCCCCGACTGGCAGGCCGCGTCCGCCTTCCTCGCCGAGTACCTGGACGTCCTGGACCTCCAGGGAGTGATCGACTACGCGGAACTCGTTCACCGCGCGGTGCTGCTGGCCCGCCGTCCCCGGGTCGCCGAGCGACTGGCCGCCCAGTACGACGTGGTCTACGTGGACGAGTACCAGGACACCGATCCCGCTCAGGTACGGCTCCTGCACGCCTTGGCGGGCGACGGCCGGACCCTGGTGGCCTTCGGCGACCCAGACCAGTCGATCTACGCGTTCCGAGGCGCCGACGTGGGCGGCCTCCTGGAATTCCCGTACGTCTTCCCGCGCACTGACGGCACACGGGCGCCCGTGGAGGTCCTCAGGACGTCCCGCCGTTCCGGCGCCGCCCTCCTGGCCGCCACGCGACTGTTGACCCAGCGGATGCCGCTGACCCGCCTTCCGGCTCAGCAGGCGCGGGCGCACCGGGAACTCGCCGCGGTCCGGGACGGGGGCCGGGTCGAGGTCTACACGTACCCGACGCCCGGTACGGAGCTGGACAACGTCGCCGACATGCTGCGCCGCGCCCACCTGGAGGACGGCGTTCCATGGGGCGAGATGGCCGTGCTGGTCCGGGCCGGTGCCCGCACGATCCCGATGGTCCGCCGCGCCCTGACGGCCGCCGGGGTTCCGTTGGACATCGACGGCGACGACCTGCCGCTGCGCCACGAACCGGCGGTGGCCCCGCTGCTGACCGCGCTGCGGGCGGTGGCGCGGGCGGCAGCCTCCGGTACGGACGCCGAGCAGGCGGCACCAGAGGGGGCGGAACGGGAGACCTGGCTCGACACCGAGACCGCGCTGACCCTCCTGGCCTCCCCGCTCGCGAGCATGGACGCCGCCGACGTGCGCCGCCTGGGCCGCGCCCTGCGTGAGGAGGAGCGAGCCGCCGGGAATCCCGTACCGCCACCCTCCGGTGAGCTTCTCGCGCGGGCACTGGCCGAGCCGGAGCGTCTGGTGGCACACGACCCGGCGTACACGAGGGGGGCCCAGCGCCTCGGCGAGCTGCTCAGGACGGCCCGCGAGCGGCTCGCGGGCGGCGGCACGGCCGAGGAGGCCCTGTGGGACCTGTGGGACGGCACACCGTGGTCCAAGCGTCTGGAAGGTGCCTCTCGACGCGGTGGCGCCGCCGGCCGCAATGCCGACCGCGACCTCGACGCCGTGTGCGCCCTGTTCGCGACTGCCGCGCGCGCCGAGGAGCGCACCGGCGGGCGGGGCGCCCTCAACTTCCTCGAGGAGATCGAGGCCCAGGACATTGCCGCGGACACGCTCACCCGCCGGGCGGTGCGCCCCGACGCCGTGCGTCTGATGACCGCGCACCGCTCCAAGGGCCTGCAGTGGCGCCTGGTCGTCGTCGCGGGCGTCCAGGAGGGGCTGTGGCCCGACCTGCGGCGCCGCGGCTCCCTGCTGGAGGCCGACCGCATCGGCCGTGACGGGCTCGCCGAACCCCTCACTCCCGGCGCACTGCTGGCCGAGGAGCGACGGCTGTTCTACGTGGCCTGCACACGCGCGCGTGAACGTCTGATCGTCACCGCCGTGAAGGCCCCCGCCGACGACGGCGACCAGCCCTCCCGCTTCCTCGCCGAGCTCGGTGTCGAACCCAAGGACGTCACCGGCCGCCCACGCCGCCCGCTGTCCGTCGCCGCGCTCGTCGCAGAACTACGCGCCACGACCGTCGACCCGAGCGCGTCCGACGCCCTCAGGCAGGCCGCGGCGCTCAGGCTCGCTCGGCTCGCCGCGCTCGCTGACGAGGACGGCCGGCCACTGGTGCCGTCCGCGCACCCCTACCGCTGGTGGGGCATGTGGGACCCGACGGAGAGCAAAGTGCCGCTGCGTGACCGTGAGCGGCCCGTCGCGCTCTCCGGAAGCGCACTGGACCAGCTCGCCGGCACCTGCGCGCTGCAGTGGTTCCTGGGGCGCGAGGTGAAGGCCGACGCGCCTGCGACCGCCGCCCAGGGCTTCGGCAACGTGGTGCACGTCCTC
The DNA here is from genome assembly GCF_053599115.1 of Streptomyces sp. NPDC001020. NCBI lineage: Bacteria > Bacillati > Actinomycetota > Actinomycetes > Kitasatosporales > Streptomycetaceae > Streptomyces > Streptomyces sp. NPDC001020. Next base: position 6,863 of record NZ_JBSFLQ010000055.1, read on the forward strand.
GCCGACGAGGTCGCTTCCGGGGAGAGCCCCGCCGACCTCGCCGTGCTCATGGAGCGCCTCGACTCCGTGTGGAACGCGCTCGCCTTCGACGCGCCGTGGAAGTCCGCGCAGGAGAAGGACAACGCGCGCGTGGCGCTCGAACGCTTCCTTGAGTGGCATGTGATGGACCGCAGCGGGCGCACACCGGTGGTGAGCGAGCACGACTTCGACGTCACTCTCGAAGCGGGCGACTACGAGGTACGCATCCGCGGCTCCATGGACCGCGTCGAGGCGGACAGCGAGGGCCGCGCCTACGTCGTCGACTTCAAGACCGGCAAACAGGCGCCCAGCGCCGCCGAGGTCTCCCGGCATCCGCAACTCGCCGTTTACCAGCTCGCCGTGCGCGAGGGTGCCGTCGACGAGGCCTTCGGCGGCCTGCGCCCCGAGCCGGGCGGCGCCGAGCTCGTCCAGTTGCGCCTGGGCGCCGCCAAGAAGGACGGCGGTGAGAGCCTGCCCAAGGTGCAGGCTCAGGAGCCGCTGGAAGGCGAGTGGATCGGCGAGCTGCTGGCCACCGCCGCGGGCAAGGTCCTCGACGAGCGCTTCTCGCCGACCACCGGGCAGCAGTGCACACACTGCGCGTTCCGGGCCTCGTGCAGCGCGCGACCGGAAGGCCGTCACGTGGTGGAGTGAGAACGCCCGTGTGACGGACCACACCGCACGCGCTGACCAGCGCTTCTTCGAATCCGACAGGCGATCCGGTCCCCGTTGTCGGTGGCCGCCGCTAGCCTCTTCGACGTGCCCGCCCGTATCACCGACCCCGAGCAGCTCAAGGAGCTCCTCGGCATCCCGTTCACGCCGGAGCAGACGGCCTGCATCACCGCACCGCCTGCCCCGCAGGTGATCGTGGCCGGAGCCGGGTCGGGCAAGACCACGGTGATGGCGGCCCGCGTGGTGTGGCTGGTGGGGACCGGACAGGTCGCCCCCGAGCAGGTCCTCGGCCTGACCTTCACCAACAAGGCGGCCGGTGAACTCGCCGAGCGCGTGCGCAAGGCACTCGTCAAGGCCGGGGTCACCGATCCGGACGTGATCGACCCGGACAACCCGCCGGGCGAGCCGGTGATCTCCACGTACCACGCCTTCGCGGGCCGCCTGCTGACCGACCACGGCCTGCGCATCGGGCTCGAACCGACCTCCCGCCTGCTGGCCGACGCCACCCGCTACCAGCTTGCCGCGCGCGTACTGCGCGAAGCCCCGGGCCCCTACCCGGCGCTGACCCGCTCCTTCCCGGACCTGGTCAGCGACCTGCTCGCCCTCGACTCCGAGCTGGCCGAGCACCTCGTACGACCCGAGGACCTGCGCGCCCACGACGCCGAGCTGCTGCGCACCCTGGAAGGCGTCAGACTCAGTAACGCCGACCTGCGCAAAGTTCCCGACACCATCGCCGCCCGCCGTGAACTGGCCGAGCTGGTCGGCCGCTACCGCGCAGCGAAGCGGGAGCGGGACCTGCTCGACTTCGGCGACCAGATCGCCCTCTCGGCGACCCTCGCCGGTCTTCCCGAGGTGGGCCGCGTCCTGCGCGACGAGTTCCGCGTGGTCCTGCTCGACGAGTACCAGGACACCTCGGTGGCACAGCGCGTCCTGCTCGCCGGACTGTTCGGTGACGGCACCGGCCACCCCGTGACGGCCGTGGGAGACCCCTGCCAGGCGATCTACGGCTGGCGCGGCGCCTCCGTCGCCAACCTCGACGACTTCCCCCAGCACTTCCCGCACGCCGACGGCCGCCCCGCCGAGCGCCAGGCGCTCAGCGAGAACCGTCGTAGCGGCGGTCGGCTCCTCGATCTCGCCAACGGCCTCGCCGAGCCGCTGCGCGCGATGCACGCGGGTGTGGAGGCCCTGCGCCCCGCCCCCGGCGCCGAACGGGACGGACAGGTCCGCTGCGCTCTGCTGCGCACTCACGCCGAGGAGATCGACTGGATCGCCGACTCCATCGCCCACCTCGTGCACACCGGCACACCATCCGGCGAGATCGCGGTTCTGTGCCGCACGGCGACCGACTTCGCGGAAATCCAGGGCGCCCTCGTCGCCCGTGACATCCCGGTGGAGGTCGTGGGACTGTCCGGGCTGTTGCACCTGCCCGAGGTCGCCGACCTCGTCGCCGTCTGCGAGGTCCTCCAGGATCCCGGTGCCAACGCCTCCCTGGTCCGCCTCCTCACCGGCCCACGCTGGCGCATCGGCCCCCGCGACCTCGCCCTCCTGGGGCGGCGCGCCAGGTTGCTCGTGGCACACGCGCGCGTGGGTGCCGACGACGACCCGGACCGCCGGCTCGCCGCGGCCGTCGAAGGTGTCGACCCGTCCGAGGTCATTTCGCTCGCGGACGCCCTCGACACATTCCTCGAACTGCCGATGGACGCCGAGCGGGAGGACGACGGGCTGCCCTTCTCGCTCGAGGCGCGCGTGCGTTTCGCCCGCCTCGCCGCCGAGCTGCGCGAGCTGCGCCGTTCCCTCGCCGACCCGCTGATGGACGTTCTGCACCGGGTGCTCGCCGTCACCGGCCTGGAGGTGGAGCTGTCCGCGTCCCCGCACGCGCTGGCCGCCCGCCGTCGCGAGACCCTGTCGAACTTCCTGGACATCGCCGCGACCTTCGCCGCCAACGAACCGGGCACCACCCTCCTGGCGTTCCTCGGCTTCCTGCGCACCGCCGCCCAGTACGAGAAGGGCCTCGACAACGCCCTGCCGGGCGGCGAGAACACCGTCAAGGTGCTCACCGCGCACAAGTCCAAGGGCCTGGAGTGGGACGTCGTCGCCGTCCCCGGACTGGTCAACGGCACCTTTCCGAGCACCCAGGGCCGGGAGAAGTGGACCGCCCAGGGCAAGGTGCTGCCGCACGCCCTGCGCGGCGACGCCGACACCCTGCCCGACGTCGAGACCTGGGACTCCCGGGGCCTGAAGGCCTTCCACGAGGCCATGAAGGAGCACCAGCTCACCGAGGAGCTGCGCCTCGGCTATGTCACCTTCACCCGCCCCCGCTCCCTGCTGCTCGGCTCCGGTCACTGGTGGGGCCCCGCCCAGAAGCGCCCCCGAGGGCCCTCGGACTTCCTTCAGGCCCTCCACGACCACTGCGCCGCCGGGTACGGCGAGATCGAGGCCTGGGCCAAGGAGCCGGCCGACGAGGAGGAGAACCCGGCGCTGCGCGAGGACGCCGCCGACCACGCCTGGCCGCTCCCGCTGGACGAGACGGCGCTCGCCCGCCGCCGGGCCGCCGCCGAGACCGTACTGGCGCACCTTGAGCGGATGACGTCGCACGGCACTCACCCCGCGACCACCCACGACCCCTCCGCGTACGACGACCCGGACTGGCCGCTCCCACCGGACGACGAAGACGTCTACGAGGGGGGAGACCCCTATGACGCCCTCCCCGAAGGCTCGCCGGAGGAGGACGCCTCCGACTGGGACGCCTGGACGACCGACCGTCCGGCGGAGCGTGCTTCCGGGGCGGCCACCCACGGGCGCGCACCCGGCGGTGACGGAACCCCGGCCATCCCGCGAGCCCGGCGGCACCCCGACGACGAGGCCGACGCGTTCACCCCGGAGGAGGCTCACGCCGTCGCCTCCTGGGACCGCGACCTGGACGCCCTCACCGGAGAGCTGCTGCGCGCCCGCGCGAGGGTCACCGACGTTCCTCTGCCGCCGTCGCTGACCGCGTCCCAGGTGCTGCGCCTGGCCGCCGACCCCGACGGGCTCGCGCAGGAGCTCGCGCGCCCCCTGCCACGCCCCCCGCAACCGGCCGCGCGCCGCGGCACCCGCTTCCACGCCTGGGTCGAGGCACGTTTCGAGGAACTGCTGCTGCCCATGCTGGAGCCGGAGGAACTACCCGGAGCCGATGCCGAGATCGCCGACGAGCGCGACCTGGAGGCCCTCAAGGACGCCTTCGAGCGCACCCCCTACGCGCACCGCACCCCGTACCGGGTCGAGGCCCCCTTCCAGCTCGCCCTTGCCGGACGTGTCGTACGCGGCCGCATAGACGCCGTCTACCGCGTCGACGACGGCGACGGGACGGTGTACGAGATCGTCGACTGGAAAACCGGCCGCACGCGAACCGGAGACCCGCTCCAGCTCGCGTTGTACCGGCTCGCCTGGGCCGAACAGCAAGGCGTGCCTCTGGAAGCCGTCAGGGTCGCGTTCCTGTACGTCCGCAGCGGCGAGGTCGTCCGCCCTGAAGGTCTGCCGGACAGGGCCGCACTGGAGCGGCTGCTGCTGGAGGAGACCTCCCGCCGGGAACCGGCGGATCAGGATGTCGGTGTGGGCCGATAGGCTCGTGGCCATGAGCCAGACCCCGGACAACGCCGTCCTGACGTACATCGACGACCATCGCGCCGCCTTCCTCGAGGACCTCGTGGAGTGGCTGCGCATCCCGTCGGTGTCCGCCCAGCCCGAGCACGCGGCGGACGTGCGGCGCAGCTCCGAATGGCTCGCCGCCAAGCTCGGGGAGACCGGCTTTCCCACGGTCGAGGTGTGGCCGACCGACGGCGCCCCCGCCGTCTTCGCCGAATGGCCCTCCGAGGACGCGCAGGCACCCACCGTCCTGGTCTACGGCCACCACGACGTACAGCCCGCCGCCCGTGAGGACGGCTGGGCCGGCGACCCCTTCGAGCCGGTGATCCGCGAGGGTCGCCTCTACGCACGCGGGGCCGCCGACGACAAGGGCCAGGTGTTCTTCCACACACTCGGCGTCCGCGCCCACCTCGCCGCCACCGGGCGCAGCGCCCCCGCCGTCCATCTGAAGCTGCTGATCGAGGGCGAGGAGGAGTCCGGCTCCCCGCACTTCCGCGACCTCGTCGAGAAACACGCGGACCGGCTCGCCGCCGACGCGGTGATCGTCTCCGACACCGGCATGTGGTCCGAGGACACCCCCACTGTGTGCACGGGCATGCGCGGCCTCGCCGAGTGCGAGATCACCCTGCACGGACCCGAGCAGGACATCCACTCCGGTTCCTTCGGCGGCGCCGTACCCAACCCCGCCACGGCGGCCGCACGCCTGGTCGCCGCCCTGCACGACGAGCACGCGCGTGTGGCGATCCCCGGCTTCTACGACGGCGTCAGGGAACTCACCGACCGCGAACGGGGACTCTTCGCCGAGCTGCCCTTCGACGAGGCGCAGTGGCTGCGGACCGCCAAGTCGGCAGCCACCCACGGCGAGGCAGGACACACCACCCTGGAGCGCATCTGGGCCCGCCCCACGGCTGAGGTCAACGGCATCGGCGGCGGCTACCAGGGCCCCGGCAGCAAGACGATCATCCCGTCCTCGGCCATCGTCAAACTCTCCTTCCGGCTCGTCGCCGGACAGGACCCCGATCACATCGAGAAGGCCGTCCGCGCCTGGGCCGCCGACCGGCTGCCCGCCGGGATCCGGCACGAGATCACGTTCGGTTCGGCCACCCGCCCCTGCCTGACGCCCCTCGACCACCCTGCGCTGCAGTCGGTCGTCCGCGCCATGGGTCGCGCCTTCCAGCAGCCGGTCCGCTTCACCCGCGAGGGAGGCTCCGGACCCGCCGCAGACCTCCAGGAAGTCCTCGGCGTCCCCGTGCTCTTCCTCGGCATCTCCGTCCCGTCCGACGGCTGGCACGCCCCGAACGAGAAGGTCGAACTCGACCTGCTCCTCAAGGGCGTCCAGACCGCCGCATACCTGTGGGGTGACCTGGGGGAGAACTGGCGACATGCGGACTGACGCACTCGCGGGGCGGACGTCCGCCCGAGCGGGCCGCGGGGCGCGGGGCCCTGAAAGGGCCGCCCCGCGCACCCAAAGCTCACCGGACCCGGTCCCCTCCAGCCATACGTCCCGCTGAACCGCCCGCCGAACAAACCGCCGCACAGGGGGAGTTGGAAGCACCCGTGACCACCTGGACCGACCACACAGCCGACCGGCCCATCTCGCTCACCGCGCCGAGCGGCATCGACCGGGCCGCCCACCACCGGCTTGACGAGGCCTGGCTCGCCGCGGCGTGGAGCCACCCCACCACCCGCTGCTTCGTGGTCTCGGGCGGTCAGGTTCTCATCGACGAGACGCCCGACGGTCGGACCGAACTCGTCATGACCCCCTCCTTCGAGGCACCCCTCACGGAGGCCCACCGCTACTTCCTGGGCACCGACGAGGACGGCGTAAGTTACTTCGCACTCCAGAAGGACACGCTCCCGGGCCGTATGGACCAGTCCGCGCGCCCGGCGGGCCTGCGCGAGGCCGGACTGCTGCTGTCCCCGCGCGACGCGGGTCTGATGGTGCACGCGGTCGCCTTGGAGAACTGGCAGCGCATGCACCGCTTCTGCTCGCGGTGCGGCGAACGCACGGTCATCGCGGCCGCGGGCCACATCCGCCGCTGCCCGGCCTGCGGTGCGGAGCACTACCCGCGCACCGACCCTGCGGTGATCATGGCTGTCACCGATGAGAAGGACCGTATTCTGCTCGGCCGCCAGGTGCACTGGCCCGAAGGCCGCTTCTCGACCCTCGCCGGCTTCGTCGAGCCCGGCGAGTCCATCGAGCAGTCGGTGCGCCGCGAGGTCTTCGAGGAGACGGGCGTCACCGTCGGTGAGGTCGAGTACATCGCCAGCCAGCCCTGGCCCTTCCCCTCCAGCCTGATGCTCGGCTTCCTGGCCCGAGCCACCTCCACCGACATCAACGTCGACGGCGAGGAGATTCATGAGGCTCGCTGGTTCTCCCGCGAAGAACTGTGCGCCGCCTTCGAGTCCGGCGAGGTGCTGCCCCCGTACGGAATCTCCATCGCCGCCCGCCTGATCGAACTGTGGTACGACAAGCCCCTGCCGACGAGGAGCGGCTGACACCGGCACGCGCCCTGGGGGAAGCAACAAGCAGCCCCCGTCCCTGCAGGGGCGAGGGCTGCTTCCCGAGCTGCGGGTCAGACGCCGAGCGCCTGCTTCACCTGCGCAAGGCTCGGGTTGGTCATGACGACCTCAGAGCTTCCCGGGGTGGGAATGACCCGAACCGTCGGAACCGTCTGATTTCCACCGTTCGCCTTCTCCACGAAAGCCGCGGACTCCGGGTCATGCTCGATGTTGATCTCGTTGTACGCGATGCCCTCGCGGTCCAGCTGGCTCTTGAGCCGACGGCAGTAGCCACACCACGTAGTGCTGTACATCGTCACAGTGCCCGGCATGTCGGTTGTGCTCCCTTGCGGCTTGGGGGGTGAGTGCTCGCTGAGAATGCAAACGTACGTGAACGTTCCACCATTCCCGTGCCCACCAGGGCGGGCAGGCCGGCCCGTCACGAGTGATGCCTGTCGCATCAGTACGACTGCACATGCCCCCCTGTGGACAACCGCCGCACCCGTCCCCGCCGACCTGGCAGCATGGCGGGGTGACAGCAGCAACGCACTCCACCCTCTTCCCGCAGGTTCCTGACTCGGCCGACGCGGTGCTCGAAGGGCTCGACCCCGAGCAGCGCGAGGTGGCGACCGCCCTGCACGGCCCGGTGTGCGTGCTCGCAGGCGCCGGCACGGGCAAGACGCGCGCCATCACCCACCGCATCGCCTATGGAGTACGTGCCGGCATCCTCCAGCCCTCCAGCGTGCTCGCCGTCACCTTCACCAACCGCGCCGCGGGTGAGATGCGAGGCCGTCTCCGCCAGCTCGGCGCCGCCGGCGTCCAGGCCCGTACATTCCACTCCGCCGCCCTGCGCCAGCTTCAGTACTTCTGGCCGAAAGCCGTGGGAGGTGGCCTCCCCAGAATCATCGACCGCAAGGTCCAGACCGTCGCGGACGCCGCTGCGGCCTGCCGTATCCGCCTCGACCGTAACGAGCTGCGGGACGTGACCGCCGAGATCGAATGGTCCAAGGTCACCCAGACCGTCCCCGCCGACTACGCGGCCGCAGTCGTCAAAGCGGGCCGCGAAGCCCCCCGTGATCCTGCCGAGATCGCCCAGCTCTACGCCACCTACGAAGACCTCAAGCGCGCCCGCGCCGTCATCGACTTCGAGGACGTCCTCCTGCTCACTGTCGGCATCCTCCAGGACCGGCACGACATCGCCGAGGCGGTCCGCGCCCAGTACCAGCACTTCGTCGTCGACGAGTACCAGGACGTCAGCCCGCTCCAGCAGCGTCTGCTCGAGTTGTGGCTCGGTGACCGGGACAGCCTGTGCGTGGTCGGTGACGCCAGCCAGACGATCTACTCCTTCACCGGCGCCACCCCCGACCACCTCCTCGACTTCCGCACCCGTCACCCCGGAGCCACCGTCGTCAAACTCGTCCGCGACTACCGCTCCTCACCCCAGGTCGTCCACCTGGCCAACGGCCTCCTCGCCCAAGCCCGCGGTCGCGCCGCCGAACACCGCCTCGAACTGATCTCCCAGCGCGCCCCGGGCCCCGAACCCGTCTATGCCGAATACCCCGACGAGCCGGCCGAAGCCGAAGGTGCCGCCCGTCGCATCCGTGACCTGCTCGCCGCCGGTGTGCCCGCCGCCGAGATCGCGATCCTGTTCCGTACCAACTCCCAGTCCGAGATCTACGAGCAAGCCCTCGCGGACGCCGGAGTCCCCTACCAGCTGCGTGGCGCGGAACGGTTCTTCGACCGCCCCGAGGTGCGCAAGGCGGGTATCGCCCTGCGCGGCGCGGCCCGCTTCGGTGCCAATGACTCCCTTCTCGACGACGCCGTGGACCTGCCCTCCCAGGTGCGCGCCGTGCTCTCGGGCGAAGGCTGGACCACCACGCCGCCCGCGGGCTCCGGAGCCGCCAGGGAGCGCTGGGAGTCCCTGGCCGCACTGGTGAACCTCGCGCAGGACTTCGCCGCGGCCAAATCCGACGCCACCCTCGCCGACCTGGTGGCGGAACTCGACGAGCGGGCGAACTCCCAGCACGCCCCGACGGTGCAGGGCGTCACCCTCGCCTCCCTGCACTCGGCCAAAGGCCTGGAGTGGGACGTCGTCTTCCTCGTCGGGGTCGCCGAGGGCATGATGCCGATCACCTACGCGAAGACCGACGAGCAGATCGAGGAGGAACGCCGTCTCCTCTACGTTGGTGTCACCCGCGCGAGGGAACACCTGCACGTTTCTTGGGCCCTGTCCCGCTCACCCGGTGGTCGCCCCGGGCGACGGCCCAGCCGCTTCCTCGACGGGCTGCGCCCCGGCTCCACCGCCGTGACGGGCCACACGGCTGCGGCCGGCGGCGGAGGTGTCGTCCGTGGCTTCAGCACCGTCGCCTCCACCGCTCTCCCGCGTACGAGTAGGACCCCGGCCCGCTGTCGGGTCTGCGGGCGCACGCTGTCAGACCCCGGAGAAATGAAGCTCATGCGCTGCGACGGTTGTCCCTCCGACATGGACGAGGGCCTCTACGAGCGGCTGCGTGAGTGGCGGGCGACGCAGGCGCACCACAGTGGGCAGCCCGCGTTCTGCGTGTTCACCGACAGAACGCTGATCGCGATCGCCGAGGTGGTTCCCGGCGACGCGGGTGAACTGGCCCGCATCCCAGGAGTCGGAGTCCGCAAGCTCAGGCGCTACGGCACCGACGTTCTGGCCATCTGCGCTGGCAGGCATGGAGCAGCCGACGGCGAGGATGGCTGATACGAACTCGTCGAAAAAATAGTTTGCGCATGCCCCAGCAATCCCCATAGGTTCTTAGCCATGGGAGCAGAGGCCTTCTCGAAGGCCCTGATTCCGTGCTGTACTTACCTGTCCGTCGGACTGGCCAGCCCCAGTCCCTCAAGACGCCGAGAGGAGGCGATTCCAGTGATCAGCATCAACACCAGCTTCATCAGCACCGTCAAAATGACCGATCGCTCGGTCGTCTCCACGTGCATGCTCGGCGTCTCGAACCTGGGCACCGGTCTGTCCGGCATTCGTGCCGTGCGTCCGGCGTCCGGCGTGTCTCTCGCGGGTCTTCCCATCCGTGAGGGCAATGAGCGACCGACCAAGGCACTGGAAGCAGTAGCGGCACAGGCACAGGCCTATGCCTTTGCGGCAGCCGGTGCCGGATTCCGGAAGCAGACGACGCAGCACCACCTGATGTGGGCCTTCCGTGGGCCAAAACCCTGGAGTGATCCAGCCTGATCGTCGATCAGGCCGGCGCCTTCAGGGCCGCGGAACCCCATCCGGGATCCGCGGCCCTTCTGTTTTCCCCGAACCGGGACGGCAGACGAAGAAGCCTCGGGAAAAGAAAAGAACCCGGTACCAAGCCGCCACCCGGTCCCACCGGACCGGAACGACCAGACGAGGAAGACGAACCGTGCAACTCGAAGCGCACGCCCCGTCCGTACCGCCTTCCGAAACGATCCCCCCGCCCGGCCTCACGGAGGACCCCACCTTGACCCCGCTCACCGCGCTCACCGCGCTGGACGACGCCATCGAGAACCTCGGCGTGCCCGTTCCCTGCCGCTCCTACGACCCGGAGGTCTTCTTCGCCGAGTCGCCTGCCGACGTCGAGTACGCCAAGTCCCTCTGCCGTACCTGCCCGCTGATGGAGGCCTGCCTCGCCGGCGCCAAGGAACGGCGTGAGCCCTGGGGTGTCTGGGGTGGCGAGCTCTTCGTCCAGGGAGTCGTCGTCGCCCGGAAGCGGCCGCGTGGTCGCCCGCGCAAGAACCCGGTCACGGCATGAACACCGCAGGAACGATCGACCGCCCCCTGACGCACGACCCCGAGAAGCAGGCCCCGATGAAGCCGTCCACCAGCGATCCCACAGGCTCCGCAACCTCAGACTTCACCACCTCCGGCGCGAACGCCTCGCGCCAGAACAGGACCCGAGAGATGCAACTCATCCCAGAAGCCTTGGCTCGTGCGCATATGCGCGAGCAACTGCATGAGGCCGAGCAGGAACGCCAAGCCGTGCACCTGGCGGTGGCCCGCCGGATGCAGCGCCGGGCCGAGCGCGCGTCGCTGCGCGCCCGCCGTGCGCTCGCCATGGCCGTCATGCAGTAGCCCACAACCATCGGCAGCAGGAACCCTGCACGGGGCCGGTCCGTGCGGACACAGTGTCCGCACGGACCGGCCCCCGCACTCATGCCCCGCCTTGCCGCCGCCACCGGACGCCGTGTCCTGGACGACCCGGACGACCCGAACCGGCAGGATTCGGTCCGGTGGTAGGCCGCTCAGGCTTCCGCCGCCGGTTCCTCTTCCTCCGGCAGGAAGCCCGGCAGCCACTCCTCCAGTTCGTCGCGCAGGCGGACCGTGGCGCCCAACTGGCACAGCACGCCGATCGTGCTCAGGGTCACGCGATGTATGAGGAGGTACGCCGGGGGCAGGTTCAGCCGCTTGCCCAGCTGGTATGCGGGGGAGCGCGGGTCGGCGATACGTGCCGCCTGGCTGCGCATCCAGCCACGAGTGAAGGTGAACTCGTCAGCCTGGGCAGGTTCGATGATCGGGAGGAGATAGTCGAGGACCGCGTCGGGGTCGAGTTCGACTGATTCCTTGACGAAGCCCTCCGTGCAGAGGAGCTCGTAGACAGACCGGGCGTCGCCCTCCAGGGTCATCCGCAAGGAGTGGCCGATCGGGGTCGGCAGACCGCCGGGCAGACGGTCGACCGTGCCGAAGTCCAGGACGCCCAGGCGCCAGCTGTCCTTCCCGGCCGTACCGTCGGGGCCGGGCAGGAGACGGAAGTTGCCCGGGTGCGGGTCTGCGTGCAGGAGGCCCGTGCGGGCCGGGCCCGAGAAGAGGAAACGGGCCAGTAGCTGGCCGGCGCGGTCCCGCTGTTCCGGGGAACCGTCGGCGATGACCTCCGACAGCGGTATGCCGTCGATCCACTCGGTCACCAGGATCTGCTCGCACTGGTGCACCACCGCCGGCACCATCACGTCCGGGTCGTTCGCGAACTCTTCCGCGTGTACCTGTTGAGCCTGTGCCTCCAGGCCGTAGTCCAGCTCCTCGGAGACCCGGTCGCGCAGCTCCGCGATCAGCGGCTTGATGTCCATGCCCGGGATCAGGGGGCCCAGTAGACGGGCGAAACGACTGAGTTGGCTCAGGTCGGAGAGCAGCGCCTCGCCTGCGCCCGGGTACTGCACCTTGACCGCCACCTCACGGCCGTCGTGCCACACAGCTCGGTGCACCTGGCCAATCGAGGCGGCTGCCGATGGCTTGTCCTCGAATTCGAGGAACTTCTCCCGCCAGTCCGCGCCGAGGTGCTCCTCCAGCACGGCGTGCACGGTGCGCGTCGGCATCGGAGGGGCCGCCTCCTGAAGCTTCGTCAGCGCGGCGCGGTACGGTCCGGCGACCTCTTCGGGGAGCGCCGATTCGAAGACGGACAGGGCCTGCCCGAACTTCATCGCACCGCCCTTGAGCTCGCCGAGCACCTTGAAGAGCTGCTCCGCCGTGCGCTGTTGGAGTTCGCGGCCGACGATCTCCGCGGGCTCGCCGACGATTCGTTTGCCGAGTCCCCAGGTCGCCCGCCCGGCGAAGCCGAGCGGGAGCGCGGCGAGCTTGACGGTTCGGGTGACCGCCTTCCGAGGAAGATCAGACATGCGCCCTCCAAGTCCCAGACAGCCGGGCCGCGTGTGCCCTGCCAAACAGGTTCCTCGGCGGCCGTTGCTCTGCCATTGTCTCGTGCGGGCCCCCGTTCGCTGACGTGTGTTCTTCCTTACCTTTCTCCGCTGCTCCGCACCCGCATGCGGGATGAGCCCACACCGGTCGCGCGTGCCAGTGGAGCTGGGGCACGGATGCCTCCCAGCGTGCACCCGCGCTGGAGGGCGCCTCGCCGTCGAGGAAGGCGAGCGCATGCCCGGCGGCGACTCCCGCTACGGCGGTCGCCAGGGCGAGATCGCACGCCTGGAGCGGCCGCGGGCCTCCGGAGCGCCACTGGGCGACCAGCCGCGCCCAGGTCTCGTCCTGGTCGGCGCGTCCCCGGTCGAGGCAGCCCGCGCAGCCTGTGTCGCCTGGCAGGACGAACGGGCCCACGACTCCCGTGCCCTCCACGACACCGGCGTACAGATGAGGTGTACCGGAGGCGATCAGCGGCTCGGCGGCCAGGGGGTCGGGGGCGTGGACGTGCAGGCCGTCGCGCGGGGCGAGGATCACCAGGGAGTAACCGGGGCCGGCGTCGTCGTGGGGAGAGCGTCGCGAGGCGCGCACTCGACGGGGTGGCCGGTCTGGTGCGGCCGCTCGCACCGCGCGGCGGGCCGCATCCTCCCTGCGCTCGCCGATCGAGTCGGCCGGCAGACCGCCCGGTGCCACGTCCCACGGCTCGACGCGGCCCGTGTCGCGGACATCGACGTCGCCGATGCCCGCGCCCGCCAGCAGCGAGGCGAGGACGGCCCCCACACGGCCCGCGCCCCGAACCTGGACCCGAAGGGAGCGGCGGGCGGCCAGGCGCCGGGCGGGCTCGCCCGGCGCGCGGGCGATCAGGGACAGCGACGCGAGGTCGGGGCGGAGGCGGTCCAGGACGGCCGCTTTGGCACGGAGGGCGTCGGCCTGGGGGCCGCCGCCCGTCGCGTCGTCCAACAGGCCCGAGCCGGACAGGTTTTCCACCAGTGCGTCGACGTGGCCGTCGGGCAGTCCCATGCCTCGGGCCTCCTCGCGCAGCAACGGCAGCCCACGGGTGCCGTCGAGCAGCGCGAGGAAGCTGCCGGTCGCCGTGTCCACAGGGCCCAGCACCATCGCGTGCGCGGGTGCCATACCGAACTGCACGGTGTTCAGATCCCGCCATCCGCGCCGCAGCGCGGACTTCATCATCGGATGCATGACCGGCTCCCGTTGTTACAGAGTATGTCCCCGTTCGTCGGCGGACGTTCCGATCCGTCGACGTTTGCCAGCATGCCGGGACGGTCGGGTGTGTGCCGAAAGTTGTCCACAGGTTCGGGGATTCGTCGTACGAGTCAAGCGCCCAGGGTGCCGATCGGTACGGAACCGTCCCCGAGACGGGACTTCTCCCGCGCGCAGCGGGTAACGTCGGGGCGTGCCGCCCGACCCACTGCACCACGCCGGAAAGCCGCAGCGCAGCACGACGAGTCAGCCGCCGAGCGGCTCGCAGGTGAGCCCCATCGAGGTGCGCAGGAGCACGCGACGCCGCAGAACGGTCTCCGCGTACCGCGAGGGCGATCGCACCGTCGTACTCATCCCCGCCCGGATGTCCGAGGCGGAGGAGCAGCGCTGGGTGACGGTCATGCTCGACAAGCTGGCCGCCCAGGAGAGCAAGCGGTCCATCGGCGACGCCGAGCTGGCCGAGCGGGCCGAGCGGCTGTCGGCACAGTACTTCGGCGGGCGTGCGCGGCCCGCCTCGGTCCGCTGGGTCACCAACCAGAACACACGCTGGGGCTCGTGCACCCCGTCCGAGGGCAGCATCCGTCTGTCGCACCGGTTGCAGGGCATGCCCGAGTACGTCGTCGACTACGTCCTTCTGCATGAGCTCGCGCATCTGCTCGTACCGGGGCACGGGCCGCGCTTCTGGCGGCTGTTGGAGGCGTATCCACGCACGGAGCGGGCCCGTGGCTACCTCGAAGGGGTGGTCGCGGCCGGTCGGCTGCCCCACCAGCCGTCGTCACGGGCCGACTAGAGGCGACAGCCGGGCACCTGACCTCCCGCGTGCCGAGCAGGCGTAACCGCTCACACCGGCGCCCACCGCGCACCGGGCCGACGCCACCGGAGCTTCGAAGGGGCGGTTGTGTACCGGGTCCGTACCGGTTCCGTCCTCTTCGGAATTTTGCCGTTAGCCTGGCGCGACGCACTCGCATTCGGGATGGGGGACGGTCGTTACGCATGGTCAGGGAATTCCAGCGCGGCCACAAGGCCAGGATCAGTGACCTCACCGCGGGTACGGACCTGTACGTAGGCGTGCAGATCTCCGCGCCCGGATTGACCTTCGACATCAGCTGCTTCGGCCTGGACACCGACGAACGGCTCTCGGACGACCGGTACTTCGTCTTCTTCAACCAGCCGAAGACGCCTGAGGAAGCCATTCAGCTGCTCGGTCCGCAGGCGGGCGACACGGAGTCCTTCCGAGTCACGCTCACCAAGATCCCGCCACAGATCCGGAAGCTGTCGTTCACCGCGACGCTCGACGGCGCCGGGCAGATGTCGCAGATCGGTCCTGGATACCTGCGCATCGTGGCGGGTGGCGAGGAAGTGGCCCGTTACCCGTTCAGCGGCTCGGAGTTCACCACCGAACGTGCCGTCATGCTGGGTGACTTCTACCTGAAGGACGTCTGGCGGTTCGCCGCGGTCGGCCAGGGCTTCGACGGCGGGCTCGAGGCGCTGCTGAAGAACTTCGGTGGCGAGGTCCTCGAGGAGGAGGTGCCCGCTCCGCAACAGTCGCAGGCCGCCGCCCCGGGATTCGCCCCACCCGCCCAGGCCGCCGCTCTGCCTGCGTTTGCCGCCCCGGCCGAGCCAGTCCCGCAGCCCGCTCCGGTCCCGCAGCAGCCGCAGCCCGTCCCGCACCCGGGCGCCACACCCCACACGCCGGCGCCCGCGATGTCTGTGCACGCCGCGCCCACCATCATCGCGCCCCTGACCGTCCCGCCGGGCGGGACGGTGCCACCGCCGGGCCCCGCCCCGCACGTTCCGCCCCCTGTCCCGCCACCCGTCCCGCCCCCCGGATACGGCGGGCAGCCGTCGGCCCCGATGCCGCCCGGTTACGGGCAGCCGGCCCCGTACGGCCAACACCCGGGCCAGGCCCCCTCCCCGTACGGCGCCCCCCAGGGCGCCCCGCAGGGCGGTACCGGTCTGGCCGCCGCGCTGCAGGTCTTCAAGGAGACGCCCACCGGGCAGCGGTGGACGCAGCAGAACAAGAAGCTCGTCCGCGTCGACCTCGGCATCGGTGGCCAGCCCGTGCTGGCCCGGCAGGGCAGCATGGTGCTCTACCAGGGCAAGGTCGACTTCGGCTACAAAGGCGCGGGTATCGCCGGGCGGATCGTGGGCAACGCGACCGGCCAGGAGATGCAGTTGATGCGCTGTACGGGCCAGGGGCAGGTGTTCCTCGCCGAGGACGCCACCCATCTGCACCCGATCGAACTCCAGGGAGACGCGATCTGCGTCTCAGCGCAGAGTGTCCTCGCCTTCGACGAGTCCCTCCAGTACGAGGTCCGGCGCATCGAGGGGCACGGCATCCCCGGGGGCGCGCTGTTCACCATGCAGTTCCAGGGGACCGGCACGATCGTCGTGAAGACCCACGGCGCGCCCGTGGTGCTGCCCGTCACCCCGACGACATTCGCCGACTGCAACGCCGTCGTCGCCTGGTCCGCCGCCGCCCAGGTGATCGTCTCCAGCCAGGTGCGGATGCGCCGCAACGCGTACGCCGGAGACACCGGGGAGAGCGTCAACCTGCAGTTCCGGGCCGCGCCCGGAAGTTTCGTCGTCGTCCAGCCCTACGAGATCTGAGGGAGCCCGTCATGAACCAGCCGCCCGCGGGCTTCGCCCCCGCACCCGTCACCGCCCGCATGGAGAACCACGGCAGTCACATGCTGAAGGTGGCCATGCAGACCGGGAACGACCTTTTCGCGCGCGTGGGTTCCATGGTCGCCTACGAAGGGTTCATCCAGTACGAGCCCAACCCGCCCGCCGTGCGCCAGATCGCTCGTGACTGGATCACCGGTGAAGGCGCGCCCCTCATGAAGTGCTCCGGTGACGGTCTGCTCTACCTGGCCGACTACGGGGCGAACGTCGTCGTCATCAACCTGGGCGGGGACGCGATCTCCGTCAACGCGACGAACCTGCTCGCCCTGGACGCGCACCTGCAGTGGGGTGTCGAACGCGTCAAGGGCCTCGCCAAGTTCACCGGGCAGGGCCTGTGGAACACCAGGATCTCCGGTCAGGGCTGGGTCGCTTTGACCTCTCGGGGCGAGCCGATCGTCGTCGACTGCGGCAGTGGCGAGGACGAGACGTACGTCGACCCGGACGCCCTCGTCGCCTGGTCCCCGGACCTGAAGGTGAGGGGCAAGCGCAGCTTCAAGGCGCAGTCGCTCATCGGGCGCGGCAGCGGGGAGGCGTACCAGATGGCGTTCTCCGGGCAGGGCATCGTGGTCGTCCAGCCCAGCGAGGACAGCACCGACCGCCTCCGGATCCGGGGCTGAGGGGAACCGCACACCATGCAGAGCACGCTTTTCGCCTACAACGAGCAGCAGACCCAGGAGCGTTACAGCGTGCAGAGCGCGCAGTTGCTGCGCGTTCTGCTGGAGGGCCACGACGACATCCTGGCGCGCAAGGGCACCATGGTCGCCTACCAGGGGCTCATCGAGTTCGACGCCGAGTACCAGGGCAACAGCCAGCAAAGCGCGCGTGCGTACACGGGCGAGGGCCTGGACCTGATGCGCTGTCACGGGCAGGGCACCGTCTACCTCGCGAACCTCGCCCAGTATGTGCATGTCATGGACGTCGAGCCGGAGGGACTCACCGTCGACAGCAGCTACGTCCTGGCGATGGACTCCTCGCTGCATCACGAGGTCATCGCCGTGGACAGCCTGTACGGCATCTCCGGCTCCGGTAAGTACCAGCTCAACATCACCGGCCACGGCAAGGTCGCGCTGATGACGTCCGGCGCGCCCCTGCTGATGCAGGTCACGCCGGACAAGTACGTCAACTGCGACGCCGATGCGATCGTCGCCTGGTCCACCGGCCTGCGCGTTCAGATGCAGGCCCAGACGCATTCCTCCGGGGTGTGGCGACGCCGTGGCAGCACTGGGGAGGGCTGGGAACTCAGCTTCCTGGGTAGTGGGTACGCGCTCGTCCAGCCGAGCGAGCTGCTGCCGCCGCAGAACGCGATGGTCGGGCAGGGGCTGCGCGCCCAGTACGGCATGGGCCAGCAGGGCGCGCGGGGGCAGAACCAGGGCAACGTCTGGAGCTGAGCGCAGGTAGGGGGTGACCGCACAGGCGGTCACCCCCTACACCTCACTGCTCATGCCCTCAGAGCCTGGCGCGTGTCGCTTCCAGCAGTCGTACGACTGAGGCGTCCGCCACGTCCGCGACCTCGTCGTACGCGAACCAGCGCAGGTCCAGGGACTCGTCGCTGATCGCCTCGACGGCTTCGGCAGGGGCGAGCGCCGCGTACTGGACGTCGAGGTGCCAGGCGCACGGCGTGGGATGGCGGTCCAGGCGCACCGGACCGCCGGGCAGCAGGGTCATTCCCTTGATGCCCGACTCCTCCGTCGCCTCGCGCAGAGCGGCCGCGGCCAGCGTCTCGTCGACCGGCTCGCAGTGGCCGCCCGTCTGCAGCCACATCCGCAGCTTCTTGTGGAGGGTCAGCAGAACCCGGCCGCGCTCGGGGTCGATCACCAGGGCGCTCGCCGTGATGTGCCCGTCCCCGCAGGCCTTCCACATACCGTCCGGATACGCCGCCAAGTGGTCCAGGTAGACCTGCCGCAGCTCGTGCTGGCCCTCGTAGCCCTTCAGTACGAGGACCGCGTCGTCGTGGAGGCTCACTCGGCGTCGTCGTCCTTGCGCTCGGTGTCGGAGCCGTCGCCCTTCTCCAGGTCCGGCTTCTGGGCGGAGCCGCCGCCCGCCGCCTCGCCGAGCATCTTGTCCAGCTCGGAGAAGTCCAGCTGTTCGCGGTGCACGAAGCCGTCCGGATCGTCCAGGTCGGATGCCGTCGGCAGCATGTCCGGGTGGGCCCACAGTCCGTCCCGGCCGTCCATACCGCGTGCGTCCGTGAGCGATGCCCACAGGCGCGCGGCGTCCCGCAGACGGCGCGGGCGCAGCTGCAGGCCGATCAGGGTCGCGAACGTCTGCTCGGCCGGACCGCCCGTGGCACGGCGGCGGCGCAGGGTCTCGCGCAGCGCGTCCGCGGACGCCAGGCGCGGCTTCGCGGCGGCATGCACCACCGCGTCCACCCAGCCCTCGACGAGTGCCAGTGCCGTTTCCAGCCGGGCCAGGGCCGTCTTCTGCTCGGGCGTCTCCTCCGGCTGGAACATGCCCTGCTGGAGTGCCTGCTGCAGCTCCTCCGGGTTCTGCGGATCGAACTGGCCGACCACGTCCTCCAGCTTCGCCGTGTCGACCTTGATGCCGCGCGCGTAGCCCTCGACCGCGCCGAACAGGTGCGAGCGCAGCCACGGCACATGCGCGAACAGGCGCTGGTGGGCGGCCTCGCGCAGCGCGAGGTAGAGCCGCACCTCGTCCTCGGGTACACCGAGGTCCTTGCCGAACGCCTCGATGTTCAGCGGCAGCAGTGCGGCCTTACCGGCCGGGCCGAGCGGCAGGCCGATGTCGGTCGAACCGACGACCTCGCCGGCGAGCACGCCGACGGCCTGCCCGATCTGCGTACCGAACATGGCGCCGCCCATGGAGCGCATCATGCCGATCAGCGGGCCCGCCATGGCCTGCATCTCTTCCGGCAGGACATCGCCCATGGCCGCGCCGACGCGTTCGGCGACCGGGTCGACGAGTTCCTTCCACACGGGCAGGGTCGCCTCGACCCACTCCGCGCGGCTCCAGGCCACGGCGGAGCCGGCGCCGGACGGCAGCGACGTCACGCCGTCGAGCCACAGGTCGGCGAGGCGGACGGCCTCCTCGACCGCCGAGCGCTCACCCGGGCTGACGCTCGCGTCCTTCGTGCCGTCCGCGGTGCCCTGGGAGACCGTCTGGCGGGCGATCTGCTTGGCCATGTCCCAGTTCACCGGGCCGCCCTCGTACGAGAGCATCTGGCCAAGCTGCTGGAAGGCCGCGCCCAGATCAGTGGGGTTCAGGGAACCGAACATCGCGGCGAGCGGGTTGTCGGCGCCGGCGCCGCCGGCTCCGGGCAACCCGAAACCGAACGGGTTGGCCGGTCCCTGACCACCGCCGTCCTGCTGGTCCTTCTTCTTGCCCTCGTCGCCGTTCTCCGGCTCCTCCGGCGGAAGGCCGAATCCGAATGGGGTGTTACTCACGGGATTCCTCGGCTGGTAAGGCCACCGGTTCTTTCCGGCGGCTGGCTGCCCGACAACACCACCAGCGTAGACACCTCGTCCCGATCAAGCCTGGGTGCTTCGCCTACTCCTGGCCTGCGGCAGGATGGATGCCACCTGGTACACACGCGCGCTTCGCGTCCGTACTGAAGACAACCGCTGGAGTCGCCTGGTGAGTTCCCCAGATCCGCAGGTTCGCGCAGCGCGAAACCAATCAGCCCGTCCGTCGGCCGACGATCGCCCCCGGGCGGCGACGCTGCGCGTCGGCGAGTCCTCCACCGTCCGTGGGCCCGTCGTCGCGGTCACCGGCGCCGCGACCGGCATCGGTGCGCTGCTCACCGAGCGGCTCGCCGCGTGCGACGAGATCAAGCAGGTCATCGCCATCGACGAGCGGCGCGGGGAGTGCGCGGCGGCACAGTGGCACATCCTGGACGTGCGGGATCCAGCGATCGCGGAGAAGCTGCGGGGCGCGGATGTCGTGGTGCACCTGGCGCTCGACCTCGACCTGGAGACGGATGCGGCGGCGCGCACGGCGTACAACGTCCGGGGGACGCAGACCGTGCTGACCGCCGCCGCGGCGGCCGGGGTGCACCGGGTGGTGCTGTGCACGTCCGCGATGGTCTACGGGGCGCTGCCGGACAACGAACTGCCGCTCTCCGAGGACGCCGAACTGCGGGCGACGGCGGAGGCGACCGGGGTCGGGGACCTGCTGGAGATCGAGCGGCTCGCGCGGCGGGCGCCGCGGGCCCATCCGGGGCTCAACGTCACCGTCGTACGGCCGGCGGTGCTTGTCGGCGGCACGGACACGGCGCTGACCAGGTATTTCGAGTCGCCGCGGCTGCTGGTGGTGGCCGGTTCGCGACCGGCCTGGCAGTTCTGCCACGTCGAGGATCTGTGCAGTGCCCTGGAGTACGCCGCACTGGAGAAGGTGGACGGGGAACTGACCGTCGGGTGCGACGGGTGGCTGGAGCAGGAGGAGGTCGAGGAGCTGAGCGGTATCCGGCGGATGGAACTGCCGTCCGCGGTCGCCCTGGGCGCGGCGGCCCGGCTGCACCGGATCGGGCTCACGCCCTCGCCGGCCGGGGACCTGGCGTACACGATGTACCCCTGGGTGGTCAGCGGGAGCCGACTGCACGACGCGGGGTGGCGGCCGCAGTGGACGAACGAGGAGGTCCTCGCGGAACTGCTGGAGGAGGTGGCCGGGCGGCACACCGTGGCGGGTCGGCGCCTTGGACGCAAGGACGCGACGGCGGCGGGCGCGGCCGGCGCGACGGTCGCACTGCTCGGCGCGGCGGCGGTGGTGCGCCGGGCGCGGAAGGCCCGACGGCGCCTCTGAACGGCCAGGGGCGGCGTGCGGATGTGGGCCTGGGGCGCGAGCGCGTGGGTTCAGAAGGAGCCGTCACCCTGGGGCTGCGGATCCGAGGGGCCTGTCGCAAGAGCGTACGAAGAAGGCTCCGCACCGCACGCGCGCGTGTCGGGGCAGGCGTCCCTTTCTCGGTGTCAGCGGCGTACGGCACGATGGGGGCATGGCACCCCACAGTGATCACCCTGGTGAGCAGGCGGCGGACGAGCCCATCAAGCTGCTCGCGATCCGCGACACCCCGCTCTCCGTCGACGAGGTCATCCGGGCCGTCGGGGACGACGCCGCCGGCGGGACCGCGCTGTTCGTCGGGACCGTGCGGAATCACGACGGCGGGGCCGACGTCGACGAGCTCGGGTACGCGTGCCATCCCAGTGCCGAGGCCGAGATGCGGCGCGTCGCCGAGAAGGTCGTCGCCGAGTATCCGGTCCGGGCGCTCGCGGCCGTGCACCGTGTGGGGGACCTGCGCGTCGGCGATCTCGCCGTCGTCGTCGCCGTGTCGTGCCCCCACCGCGGCGAGGCCTTCGACGCCTGCCGGAAGCTGATCGACGACCTCAAGCACGAGGTGCCCATCTGGAAGCACCAGAGGTTCTCCGACGGGACGGAGGAGTGGGTGGGGGCCTGCTGATCCCGCCGTTCTCCACTGACCCCGCGTGTGCTTCTCATACCTCTCATAGGGTTAATCGAGCCCCCGACGGGCCTCCGCTTGCGTAACCGCACCCCTGCCGTGAGCGTTGTCAGTGCGGATGATTAATCTGCTGATCAGTCAGCTGCGGACGCTCGTGGGTTTGGGAGGTCGGCATGGCGGCGCTCGCCTGGTTGCTGATTCCGCTTTTGGCCGCGATCGGAGCCGGACTGTGGGGCGGTTGGGTCAGTCGCAACCGCACGGCCTTGGGTGACGGCTCCGAGCTGGCCGGGTACGCGCGGTTCCGCGAGGCCATGGAGAAGTCCCACTCGGGCGGCTGAAGGCCTCCGCGCTCCTGGGGTCGCTCTCTCGTACGAGCGGCCCCGGAGGTGCGCTGACAGGACAGTCCCGTACTGTCGTTCCATGCCACGCCGCACCGCGACGATGCTCGCCTCCACCCTGATGCTGATCGTGCTCCTGTGCGCGGGAATGTTCATCAAGGTGCCGTACTCGGAGCTGTCCCCGGGCCCGGCACCGAACACCTTGGGTGCGGTGAAGATCTCGGGGCACAAGACCTACGAGACCAGCGGCAATCTGAACATGACCACCGTCCAGGTCACCCGAGCGGACTTCAATCCGTGGCTCGCCCAGGCCATATACGGATGGCTTGCACATGACACATTGGTCGTGCCGCACGACACGCTCTATCCGGACGGCAAGACCGAGGAGCAGTCCAGCCAGGAGAATGCCGAGGAGTTCAGCCAGTCCCAGGAGAGCGCCAAGGTCGCCGCGCTGAAGCAGCTGAACATCCCGGTGACGTCCAGGGTGATCGTCTCCACCGTTGTCAAGGGGGCGCCCGCAGAGGGCAAGCTGCACGCCGAAGACGTCATCAAGGCCGTTGACGGGACCGCTGTGAAGGCGCCCGGCGACGTCTCCAAGCTGGTGACCAAGCACAAGCCCGGGCAGGACGTCGTGTTCACGATCGTCCCCGCGAAGGAGCAGGCCGCCGCCGACAAGGCGCACAAGACGGCCACCGCGACCAGGAATGTGACGATCACCACGGCGAAGTCCCAGGACAGCGGCCAGGAGCGGGCCATCGTCGGGATCTCCGCCGGGACCGGCCACACGTTCCCCTTCACCATCGACATCTCGGTGTCCGACGTCGGCGGCCCCAGCGCCGGTCTGATGTTCGCACTCGCCATCATCGACAAGCTCACCCCGGGCTACCTCAACGGCGGCAAGATCGTGGCCGGCACCGGCACCATCGACGACAACGGCCGGGTGGGTCCGATCGGCGGCGTCGAGATGAAGACCATCGGTGCGCGCCGCGAGCACGCTCAGTACTTCCTGACGCCCAAGGACAACTGTGCGGCCGCCGCGAAGAACACCCCCAAGGGGCTGACGCTCGTCAAGGTCAACACCATCGAGGACGCCCTGGACGCCCTCAAGGACATCCGCACCGGGAACACCGCCGACCTGCCGAAGTGCACCACCAAGGGCTGACGGCAGCGCCTGCACATGATGGGCGCCCGGAGTCCCCGGGCGCCCTCAGCCGCGTACCCGCCCGGCCCTGAACGTCGCCTGCCGTGGCACTAGTCGGCGAACGTGGCCGACAGTGCCTCCGCAAGGCCCGGTACCAGGTCCGGGCCCGTCAGTACCTCCGTCGACGAGTCCTTCTCGCGCAGCCGCAGCGCCGACTCGCGCGTGCCGTCCCGCAGGACCGCCACTGTCATGCGCACCTCCTGGCGGTCCGGGTGCTCGCCGACCCACTTCGCCAGCTTCTTCCCGCTCAGCCCCTGGGGGACCGCGGACTCCGCTGACGGCGGCAGCATCAGCCGCTCCACCGTGAGCGCGCAGCCGGCCACCGCGTCGGGCCAGGCGATGGTGCCGAGGAACTCGTCCAGCGGCCTGTCGGCAGGGATCTCCTCTTGTTCGATCGGGGTGAGACCGGTGGTCTCGGACTCGTCCTCCAGGCCGAGCTGGGCCGCGAGCAAGGGTTCCTGGGTGCGCAGCCGCGCGGTGTCTACGAGGGCGAAGAGGCGAGCGGGCTGGTCCCAGCCGAGGCCGGAGACGTACTCGTCGATCTCGAGTACGGCCCGGGTGAGTGGGCTCGCTGCCATGGGAGTGTTGGACATGGTCACAATCCTGCCTCGTTCTCCCCCGGAAACGGGAACCGAGTAAAGCGCCAGTAAGTTGCATAGGTGAGGCTCCACGATCGTGGAGCCTCGTCCACGGTCCGCGTTCACGGGGGCCTGACGTATTCAACAGCGAACTTCGAGGTGCGCACCTTGGCTTTCCAGATGCCGGACCGCGGCGGAGGCCCGACGGGGCCACGGATCAGAGTGGGCCGCCCGTCCCGGCGAGCCCGGACCCTGCTCATGACACTGGGGGTCCTCGCCGTCCTCGGCATGGCGTTCATCATGTTCGCCGGCTTCTGGACGGACTGGCTCTGGTACCGGTCGGTGAGGTACTCGTCCGTCTTCACCACCACGCTGTGGACCAAGACCGGACTCTTCTTCGTCTTCGGCCTGCTCATGGCGGCCGCGGTCGGCCTCAATATCTGGCTCGCGCACCGAATGCGCCCGCCGCTGAGCGCCATGTCCACGGAGCAGCAGAGCCTCGACCGCTACCGGATGGGGATCGCGCCCTACAAGAAGTGGCTGCTGCTCGGGGTCACCGCCCTGATGGGCCTGATCTCGGGCGCGTCCGCGGCAGGCCAATGGCGTACCTGGCTGCTCTGGCTGAACGGCGTGCCCTTCCACCAGAAGGACCCCCAGTTCCACCTGGACGTTTCCTTCTACGCCTTCGACCTGCCCTGGTACCGCTTCCTGCTCGGCTTCGGCTTCGCCGCCACAGTGCTGTCGCTGATCGCCGCCGCGCTCACCCACTACCTGTACGGCGGCCTCAGGATCACCTCCCCGGGGTCGCGCGCCACGGCCGCCGCGACCGGGCACCTGTCCGTGCTGCTGGGTGTCTTCGTCGCCCTGAAGGCGGTGGCCTACTGGCTCGACCGGTACGGCCTCGCGGTCAAGTCCAGCGACTTCAAGGCGACCGGCGACTGGGCGGGCCTCAGGTACGTCGACGCCAACGCCTACCTGCCGGCCAAGACGATCCTGTTCTGCATCGCGGTCATCTGCGCACTGCTCTTCTTCGCGACCCTGTGGCGGCGCACCTGGCAGCTGCCCGTCATCGGCTTCGGCCTGATGGTGCTCTCCGCGATCCTCATCGGCGGGCTGTACCCGGCGCTCGTCCAGAAGTTCCAGGTCCAGCCGAACGAGCAGGCCAAGGAAGCGCCGTACGTCGAGAAGAACCTCAAGGCGACCCGCGAGGCCTACGGCATCAACGACGCCCAGGTCACCGAGTACTCGGGCAAGAGCGACGGCAAGGACAGGACCAAGCTGCGCGATGTGGCCGACGCCACGGCGAGCATCCGTCTGCTGGACCCGAACATCGTCTCCCCGACGTTCACGCAGCTCCAGCAGATGAAGAACTACTACGCCTTCCCGACCAACCTGGACGTCGACCGCTACAGCAAGGACGGCAAGGACCAGGACACGGTCGTCGGCCTGCGCGAGCTGAACCTCTCGGGTATCCCCGCCTCCAAGCGGAACTGGATCAACGACCACTTCCGCTACACACACGGCTTCGGCATGGTCGCCGCCAAGGGCACCGACGCCGGCGGGAACGGACAGCCGGTCTTCACCGAGTCCAACCTGCCCACCAGTGGTGACCTGCCCACCTACGAACAGCGGGTCTACTACGGCGAGAAGACCAACACGTACTCGATCGTCGGCGGTCCCCAGAAGGAGATCGACTACCCCGACGACAACGGCGAGAAGACCACCAGCTACCAGGGCAAGAGCGGGGTCAGCCTCTCCAACCCGATCAACCGGGCCGCGTACGCGGTGGCGTTCAGCGAGCCGCAGATCCTCTACTCCGGCGCCATCGGCGACGGCTCGCGGATCCTGTACAACCGCACGCCCAAGGAGCGCGTCGAGGCGGTCGCGCCGTGGCTGACCATCGACGGCGACGCCTACCCGGCGGTCGTGGACGGCCGCATACAGTGGATCGTCGACGCCTACACGACGACCAACGGGTATCCGTACGCCTCACGCACGACTCTTGGCGACACGACGGCCGACTCGCTGACCGTGGGCAACACCCAGCGCGCGGTGGTGGCGCAGCAGAACCAGGTCAACTACATCCGCAACTCGGTGAAGGCGACCGTCGACGCGTACAGCGGTGACGTCAAGCTCTACCAGTGGGACACCCAGGACCCGGTCCTGAAGACCTGGATGAAGGCGTTCCCCGGCACAGTGGAGCCCAGGAGCGACATCTCGACGTCGCTGATGGCCCATCTGCGCTACCCGCAGGACCTGTTCAAGGTGCAGCGCGAGCTGCTGACCCGCTACCACGTCAAGGACGCGCAGACGTTCCTGAGCGGCAGCGAGGTGTGGCAGGTGCCGGACGACCCGACGAACGACACGGGCAACGCGGTACCGCCGTACTACCTGAGCATGAAGATGCCCGACCAGCAGGAGCAGGCGTTCTCCCTGACGACGACGTTCACTCCGAACGGCCGCGACAACCTGGGCGCCTTCATGTCGGTCAACGCCGAGGCGGGTACCAGCGACTACGGCAAGATCAGAATTCTGAAACTGCCGACCAGCAGAACGGTCGACGGGCCGAAGCAGGTCCAGAGCCAGTTCAACTCCGAACAGAGCATCGCCGAGTCGATCAGGCTGCTGAAGGGCGGCGACTCACAGGTCGAGTACGGAAACCTGCTCACCGTCCCGCTCGACGGTGGACTGCTGTACGTCGAGCCCGTGTACGTACGCGGTGGCCAGCTCAAGCTGCCGTTGCTGCGCAAGGTTCTGGTGACCTACGGCGGTAACACCGCGTTCGAGGACACGCTCGACCAGGCGCTCAACAAGGTCTTCGGGGCGGAGGCTTCGGCCCCGCCGCCGAAGACGGGTACCGGCAACCCGCCGCCGGCATCGGGTAGTCCGACGCTCCGACAGGCGCTGAGCGACGCCCAGAAGGCCTTCGAAGCGGGCCAGGAGGCTCTCAAGAAGGCCGACTTCACGGCGTACGACAAGGCCCAGAAGGACCTTGAGAGCGCGCTGAAGCGGGCCGAGGAGGCGCAGTCCGAGGCTGGCAAGCCCGGTGGCAGCGACAGCGGCAAGGGCAGCGGTGGCTCGTCCGCCAGCCCGAGCGGCAGCCCCAGCCCTAGCAGCGGCTGATCAAGGAGCCCACCCCGCGTCGTGATACGGTTGTCACACAACGGCGCGGGGTGGAGCAGCTCGGTAGCTCGCTGGGCTCATAACCCAGAGGTCGCAGGTTCAAATCCTGTCCCCGCTACTGATGTCGAGGGCCCGGATCCTGATCATGGATCCGGGCCCTCGACGTGTGTGCGACACGACGAGGCGTACGACCTGACCTGGTGCGTCGCCTGAAGTGCCGCTCCATACGGGTCGAGTTGGCCGTTCTGTGTTTGACTTGTCTCTCTGTGGGCATGTCGACAAAACGCTGAAGTGACCTCAATGGCTGCGGTATACCAGGTGTACCCAGGTTGCAGGTGGTGCGACGATGGACGTTATGGGGGACAAGGCAACTCTGTACGGGACAGGGCGATTTGTGCAGCCCGCCGAGCGGGACGAGACCGGCGAGGCCGTCGAGAGCGACGAGGCGGGCGAGGCCGTCGAGAGCGACGAGGCGGGCGAGGCCGTCGAGGAGGTGCGTCGGCGGCTCGCCGCCGAAGCCGGTGACGTCGAGGCGATGAGCGTCCTCGGGGCCATGCTGCTGCGTCGTGGCGATCTCGACGGAGCCGAGCCCCAGCTGCGCGCCGCCACCGCCGCGGGCGACCGCGCCGCCGCCAACAACCTGGGTGTTCTCCTGCACCAGCGCGGATATGCCGAGGAAGCCGCCGGTTGGTGGCGGATCGCCGCCGTCGCCGGATCCGCCGCGGCCGCACACGCGCTCGGACGTCACCACCGTGAGCGCGGGGACGAGCCGGCCGCCGAGTACTGGCTGCGCCAGTCCGCCGAGCAGGGACACACCCTCGGCGCGTACGCGCTCGCCGATCTGCTGGAGCACCGCGGCGATGACGGCGCCGAGCGGTGGATGCGGGCCGCCGCCGAGCGCGGGCACCGCGAGGCCGCCTACCGACTGGCGCGGGCGCTCGACCGCAAGGCCCCGCGTGAGCGGAGGTCCGGCGGTGACCACGGTGCCGAGCCGCCCGTGCACGACGAGGCCGAACAGTGGTACCGGCAGGCCGCGGCGCGCGGACACCAGCGGGCGGCGCTGCACCTCGGTGCGATCTTGGAGCGGCGGGGCGACCTCAAGGAAGCCGGACGCTGGTATCTGACCAGCGCCAAGGACGGGGAGATCCGGGCCGCCTGTGCGCTCGGTTTCCTGCTGCGGGATGCGGGGGACACGGAGAACGCCGCCGTCTGGTGGCTGCGGGCCGCCCAGGAAGGGGACGGCAACGCTGCGAACGCGCTGGGCGCGCTGCATGCCGAGCGCGGCGAGACGCAGACGGCCGAGCGGTGGTACCGGGCGGCGATGGACGCAGGCGACGTCAACGGCGCGTACAACCTCGGGCTGCTCTGCGCCGAGCAGAGCCGGATCACGCAGGCCGAGCAGTGGTACCGACGAGCGGCCTACGCCGGGCACCGCGAGGCCGCGAACGCGCTCGCGATCCTGCTGCTGCGGGGCGGGGACGCGACCGGCGCCGAACCGTGGTTCTCCAAGGCCGCCGAGGCGGGAAGCGTGGACGCCGCGTTCAACCTCGGGATCCTGTACGCCGGACGTGGCGAGGACAAAGCGGCGCTGGGGTGGTACGAGCGGGCGGCGGCGGCCGGGCACACCGAGGCGGCGCTCCAGGTCGGGATCGCTCGGCTGAGGGAGGGGGACGAACGGATGGCCGAGCGGCATCTGCGCTGTGCGGCGGGCGGCGGCAGCGCGGAGGCCGCCTACCGGCTGGCCATGCTGCTGGACGCGCGTCGGCCACCGCGGCCCGCGCACGAGCTGGGTGAGCCGTCGCACGAGAAGAACGAGTGTGAGGAGTGGTACGAGCGGGCGGCGTCGCAGGGGCACCGGCGGGCGCAGGTACGGGTCGGGATGCTGGCCGCCGCGCGGGGCGATGTCGTGGAGGCGGCGCGGTGGTACCGGCAGGCGGCGGAGGCCGGGTCGCGGAACGGCGCGTTCAACCTGGGGCTGCTGCTCGCACGGGAGGGCAGTGCGCCGGAGGCCGCGCTGTGGTGGACGCGAGCGGCGGACGCGGGCCACGGCCGGGCCGCCCTGCGGCTTGCCCTCGTCTACGCGCGCCAGGGAGAGCTGGTGGAGGGGCAGCGGTGGGCGGACCGGGCGGTGTCGCTCGGGCCCGCCGAGGTGGCCCAGCGTGCGGCGCGGCTGCGTGATGCGCTGCGGCAGGAGTTGTCGGCGTGAGGGAAGCGATTTGCCTCCGTCCGCGTCATTGACGTAATGTTCCATTCAACGACGCGGGGTGGAGCAGCTCGGTAGCTCGCTGGGCTCATAACCCAGAGGTCGCAGGTTCAAATCCTGTCCCCGCTACTGAAGGCCTGGGGCCGGAATCCGAAAGGGTTCCGGCCCTGAGTCGTTTTTCGGCGCTGGTGCCCCACAGCTCGCTTGAACAGGGCGTAGTCAATCGTCAAGGAGCTGCCGTACGCAGCAAAGAGCCCCGGCCTCTCGGTGACGCCGGGGCCGGAGGGGTGCGATCACGCAGCGGAGCAGCTCGGGCACGTGCCGCGGTACGTCACCTCGACGTCCGAGACCGTGAAGCCGAAGCGCTCCGAGTCGGGGAGGTCGGCCAGCGGATTACCCGTCGGGTGTACGTCGCGGATGGCGCCGCAGCGGGCGCACACCAGGTGGTGATGCGGCCGGTGCGCGTTCGGGTCGTACCGCTTGGCGCGCTTGTCGGTGCTCACTTCGAGCACCTCGCCGAGCGAGACCAGCTCGCCCAGCGTGTTGTAGACGGTCGCCCGGGAGATCTCGGGCAGCTTGGCGACGGCTCGGGCATGCACCTCGTCGGCCGTCAGATGGACGTGCTCACCGTCGAGGACCTCGGCCACTACTCGCCGCTGTGCGGTCATCCGCCAGCCGCGTCCGCGCAGCCGCAGCAACAGGTCACTCATACAGACCAGCCTAACAGCAAGGGGACCAGGTCCCGAACGGATGTTGTTTTGGAGCGCAGCTTGACTTAGACATTGTCCATTGTAGGATCGAGATTCGGCTTTGGCCCAGGGACAGGGTTGGTCAGAAATGACGAAGGAGGCGCACGTGACGCAGGGACCGCTCACGACGGAGGCCGGTGCTCCGGTTGCCGACAACCAGAACAGCGAGACTGCGGGCGTCGGCGGCCCGGTTCTCGTCCAGGACCAGCTCCTGCTCGAGAAGCTCGCCCACTTCAACCGCGAGCGCATTCCCGAGCGCGTCGTGCACGCCCGTGGTGCGGGCGCCTATGGCACCTTCACGGTCACCGCCGATGTCTCCCGGTACACGCGGGCCAAGTTCCTCTCCGAGGTCGGCAAGCAGACCGAGACGTTCCTGCGCTTCTCGACCGTCGCCGGAAACCTCGGTGCCGCGGACGCCGTCCGTGACCCCCGTGGCTTCGCGCTGAAGTTCTACACCGAAGAGGGCAACTACGACCTCGTCGGCAACAACACCCCGGTGTTCTTCGTCAAGGACGCCATCAAGTTTCCCGACTTCATCCACACTCAGAAGCGTGACCCGTACACGGGTTCGCAGGAGGCGGACAACGTCTGGGACTTCTGGGGTCTGTCGCCGGAGTCCACCCACCAGGTGACCTGGCTGTTCGGCGATCGTGGCATCCCGGCCTCGTACCGCCACATGAACGGCTACGGATCCCACACCTACCAGTGGAACAACGAGGCCGGCGAGGTCTTCTGGGTCAAGTATCACTTCAAGACCGACCAGGGCATCAAGAACCTCACCCAGGAGGAGGCCAACAAGGTCGCCGGTGAGGACCCCGACTCCCACCAGCGCGATCTGCGCGAGGCCATCGAGCGCGGCGAGTTCCCGACCTGGACCGTCCAGGTGCAGATCATGCCGGCGGCTGAGGCGGCCACCTACCGCTTCAACCCGTTCGACCTCACCAAGGTGTGGCCGCACGAGGACTACCCGCCGATCGAGATCGGCAAGCTGGAACTCAACCGCAACCCGGAGAACATCTTCGCCGAGGTCGAGCAGTCGATCTTCAGTCCCGCCCACTTCGTACCGGGCATCGGTCCGTCCCCTGACAAGATGCTCCAGGGACGCCTCTTCGCGTACGGCGACGCGCACCGCTACCGCGTCGGCATCAACGCCGACCACCTGCCGGTGAACCGCCCGCACGCCACCGAGGCGCGCACCAACTCCCGTGACGGCTTCCTGTACGACGGCCGTCACAAGGGTGCGAAGAACTACGAGCCGAACAGCTTCGGCGGCCCGTTCCAGACGGACAAGCCGCTGTGGCAGTCGACCTCGGACTTCGCGGGCGGCACCGGCAACCACGAGGCGCCGGCCCACGCCGAGGACAACGACTTCGTCCAGGCGGGCAACCTCTACCGTCTTATGTCGGAGGGCGAGAGGGAGCGCCTGATCGCCAACCTGGCGGGCTTCATCTCGAAGGTCTCGCGCGACGACATCGCCGAGCGCGCGATCAACAACTTCCGTCAGGCCGACGGAGACTTCGGCAAGCGACTGGAGGCCGCAGTCCAGGCTCTGCGCGGCTGACCCGGGCTGGACCGCCTGCCGGCGGGAACGGGCCGGAACTCCTGTGGGGTTCCGGCCCGTTCGCGTGTCCGCGGCCGACGGGCGGTCCTTCTGATGGTGTCCCGGGACAGCACTAGCGGGTCGCGGCCCGGACCCGCTGCCGGGCCGGTGTCCAGCAGCGGATGATGTCGCGGACCGAGACCACACCGACGGGCTCGTGGTCGTCGAGGACGATCAGATGACGGAACCCGCCGTGGGTCATGGCGTGTGCGGCCTCTTCGAGTGTCCAGGACGGCGCGGCGAACACGACGTCCGTGGTGGTGTGGGCCTGGGCCCGCTCGGTGTCGGGACTCTGGCCCAGTCCGACGCAATTGAGGATGTCGCGTTCGGTGAGGATGCCGAGGCCGCCGGCGTCCGGGTCGAGGACCACGGCGGCGCCCACCCGGCGGGCGGACATCAGGGCTGCTGCCTGGCGGAGAGTGTGTGCGGGGCCGATGGTGAGGACCACCGTGCTCATGGCGTCGCGGACCAACATGGGGCGGAGCCACCTCCCTGGGGATGCACGGGCTCAGGGCTGCGGGCCCATCCAGTTCGTGCCCGCCGGTGGACACCTGTCCCATGCTTCACAAGTTCACAAGTGGGGGACTCTCAGAGTCGCAGGCAAAGGACGGGTCAACAAGAGGGCGCACGTGGTGAGTTCAGGGGCGCTCGGGGGGCACATGGGCCCCCCGATGCCCTGGCGACCCGACAGGCACTAGACGAGTCTTTCCGAACACGGTTAGTGGTCGTAGGCGGTCAGTGAGCGGCTGACCGCCTGGCCGGTCTGGAAGTTGTGCCAGATCGCGG
>NZ_JBSFLQ010000056.1:0-37460 GCF_053599115.1 Streptomyces sp. NPDC001020
CGAATGGCTGCACACCTACAATCACCACCGCGGACACACCGCGCTGAAAGGCCAACCACCCGCCAGCCGCGTTCCTAACCTCACGAGGCAATACACCTAGGTGTACTGATCCGGGAGGTTGGGGACGCGGCTGGCGGTAGGGGCGTGAACTTGACCCGCGCCACCGGCGCGACCCAAACGCGAGGCCCTGTGCCGACCTAACTCCGAGCGACCAGGCGGGAAAAAACTGAGTGCCGAGGCAGAAGACCAAGTCAGCCGGCGGCGGGCCTACGAGCATTGACGTTGCACAGATTGCGGTGATAGTCGAGGTGCGCCTCGTCTATCGGATGCCTGGGGTCGCGACGGAGCGGGCGGGGTTCTCTGCTGCCTCGCGTCCCCCCTGACGAGGCCGTCAGGGGCGACGTAGATTTCCAAGCCGTCGAAGAGGACATGGCAGTTGGCACACAGGCACAGGAGGTTCTGCAGTTCGTCGGGGCCGTGGTGGGGCCTGCCCAGGCCTCTTATGTGAGCCGCCTCGCTGTACGGACGGTTCAGGTAGCGGAGCGCCGTGCCACAGATCTGACACTGGTCGCCCTCGAGTTCCTTGACCTTCCTGGCCAGGGCTTCGTCGCGAACGATGACGGAGCGGGTCGCGTCACGGCGCGGTGCGGGGCTGGTCGCCCGCCCGTACTCATCCACGCCGGCACCGCTGCTCTCATCCTCTGATGGGCTCAACAGGCTGCCGGCTGTGGTGTATCCGTCCAGGCCTATTCGCTCGAAGAGGGCCTGGCGGTCGATGTCCTCGAGATACGTCTCACAGATCGTGGCGATGGCGTCGAGGCGGGTCACCGGGTTTCGAAGGAGACCAGCGGCCTCGTCCTTGAAGCCGGCCTGCGGGTGGTGCGCGTCGAGGATGCTCACCTTCGGCATCTCCTTGGCCAGCTCGGTTGGTATGCCCTGGACCTCCCACAGTCCGCTGCCCCGGAGATGCCAGAAGGGATACTCCGGTGTGGCCTTCGCGTTGGGAAGTCCGAACTCGACCAGCAACGGACCGACTTTGTCTCGAAACTGTGGCCACGGGGTCATGCGGGGCCGCTCGTCGGCTTCGCGGGATATCGCCCACAGGAGGCTCAACGGCTGGTGACGGCTGGGCGCCGGGTTCCCGGGGCCGCGGGAGACCTTGAGTTTCCGGAGGCGCTCCAGCAGGGCCGCACGGTGCTGGGATGTCTCCCCGGTCTCCACCGCGAAGCCGAGCTCGCGCAGGCGTCGCGCCACCGTGGCCGCGCCGCCGCTGAAATCCCCCGAGCTCAGGAAGTCTCCGGTGGCGTGCCCGTGGGCGACACCGGCAATGGCCTTCGAGTCGTAGCGAAAACCGTCCAGGACCAGCTCGTACGACCTGGCCCGCCCGAAGCCGTACGTCTGAAGAAAGTTGTCCCGCCCCAGGCGACGGAACTCTTCGGTCGCCGCGATGATGTCTTCGTACTCGATGTCCCCAAGCCCCATGCAGCGAAGGCTAGTCGGACAGTACGACAATCCACGCGAGCCAGTTGCTTCAGGTCCGACGGCATAGGAGGAGATGCGACGGCGCACGGTCTTCGGTTGTGGTCACGTGAACTCGACACTCACGTGAGCAACGAGACCGTGCCTACACCTGCAGGCCACCTACCTACCCCTTCAAACTGACAACCGTCTGAATCACGAGCTCCGCTCCCCCGATAAGCGGTTCCGCCCGCCCCCAAGCTCCGAGTGCCCCGCCTCCAGCGGCATCGCTACCGCACGCGCACTGGCGCGCATATTTGCCGTGCTGATCGGCAAGGTGGACGGCGTGCGCCTGCTTGCTCCGGACATCCTGGAGTCAGCAGCAAATCCTGGAGTCAGCAGCCAAGGAGCAGGCCGGTGGGAAGGACCAGGTCATGCTGATCCCCAGCCGCTTCAGTACCGGATACATGCTGCCTACCGAGAGCAACCCCATGACCGGCCCGAACGCCTTCGGCCACACCAGCCGAGGGGGCTCACTCGGCTTCGCCGACCCGGAGCACGGCGTCTCCTTCGGCTACACGATGAACCACATCAACGGGGGACCCGACGATGCACGTGCGACGTCGTTGGTGAAGGCAGTGCGAAAGGCATCGGCGTAGCTGGCTGTTGTTTGGGAAACAGACTCTGCCCCCGCACGCATCGCGTGCTCCTCTTGACCAGGAAACCGTCATCGCCACTCTGTCCAAGGTCGCGGCAGGCTGGCAGCAGATCGCAGAGCTTGCCCGGCTGTGCGAGCGAGCACGTCGGACGCATCGCTGCCATCGCGGGCAAGCGCTCCGCGATGGGGGCCTCACCCACCAACCGGGCAGGCTGGTCTCGGTTTTGGGTCTCATTCCCTTCCGACGTTTGCGACATTTCGACATGACGCAATCCCCCCGGGTGGCGACGGTCACGGCGCCATACGATCGTCCGCTCGCAGATCAGGCACCGCCAAGATCGCAAACGCCACCTCACGCCGGCCATGGGCCGCCTCGCCATTTCAGGCGGGTCGGCACTGTCCTTTACTTTCTGAAACGGCCGCTGTCAGGCAAGGCTCCTCTGCGTGGACCAACGGGGCTGGAGCTGGTCGTCCGCCCCTCGAGCACCGCCTCGCTGGAGAGTTCCGGGGCATCACCGCTTCCCACCTCGCCATGAGGGCTCAGATACGGAACGCCACCGTGTCGCCCGCGCCCAGAGTCTTCAGGAGTTCGGCGAGGCGGTCCAGGATTCGCACTTCGCCTGAGATCGCCCCTTCCGCACTCACAAACGAGCATCCCGCTCACCCGCAGGCCGAGACCCACACCGCCGAGGGCCTGCGATCCGCCCCGCGGGGGCGAGTCTGCTACAGCCAGGATCTAAACAGTTGCATCTGCCGGTGGAGCGTGCGTGCCAAGCGGAATGTCGAGGTAGACAGCGCGGGGCGGCGTCCAGCAGGTGGAACGCTCGCTGACACCTGCGCGATACCCAAGGCGTTATCCCCATCAGGGTGCCACGCTGACCGCGCCCCCGCCCCCGGATTCGACCGATAAGAAGGTGATGCCGGCGGCCTCTTGGCCGTAGGCCCCAGCATTCTGGATCGGGTGACACCGAGAGTCCCGTTCCGCACCCCACATAGCAACAAATTGTTCGATCTGGATAGACAGAACCCGGCTAGGTAATGCAAAGATCGTGCGCAAATAGCTCTAGGTTGATCATCTCAGGTCGCTTGCGAACTTGTGGACTTGCAAGAACCCAACCCCTCTTATTTTTTGATCGCAAGATCGAGGGAGCCTAGACGCTCCCCGACCACAGAGACGAGAGTGGGTAACATGACCAACGGAGGGAAGAGCATTCCGCCCGTCCACACCGAAATGATCGAGGTGACACCCGAGACGTGCAAGGCCTGGATGGAAAAGCGAACATGCAACCGCGTTCCGCTCAAGCGCTCCAATATTGACAAGTTCAAAAGCATCTTGCGAAGCGGTCAGTTTCGCACCACTCATCAGGGCTTCGCGCTCGACTGGCATGGCTGCCTCATCGACGGGCAGCACAGAGCAGCGGCGCTCATTGAGACGGGGATGACCGTGACCAGCCAGGTCACTTACAACATGGACCCCGACGCCTTCGCCGCCATCGACGGCGGCCGCGTCCGCACTGCCGGAGACTTTGTCGCCCAGCTGACTGATATGAAGCAAAGTAACTCCAACGTGTACGGCGCGGCATTGAAGGTCCTCAGCAATCGCCTTTCAGGCCAGCATTGGACACGGTGGACCAACGGCAGGCCCACAGCCGAGCAGCTGCAGGAGTGGGTGGAGAACTGGCCTATCAACGAGGACCGCATCATCCGCCTGACCGCCAAGGGCAAGCAATGCCACGCGAGTGCAACCGGCCTGATCGTCGCATACAAGATCATCACCGAGACCTGGCCAGAGCGCATTGCCGACATTTTTTTCGACTACATCGGAGAGGCCAGTAAAGAATTCGTCGGCCGGGACCCCCGAGCCATCTACACGAACACCATGATCAACGTGAACAAGGGCCGCGTCAGCCGCGACAGCGTTCAGCAGTCCGCGCAGGCCGTCAAGGCGTTCAACGCTCTGCTCGCAGGAGAGACGATCGGCACCTTGAAGAAGATGAAGATCGGCGGCACGAAGGTCGTCGAAGATCGGAAGACCGGCGAAGAGGTCGAGCAGGTCTACCTTGCGGATCGCTACCCCGAAGTCATTGCGAGGACCGTCGAGGTGAGCGAGAAGTGGCTCACGCGCGACAATCTCGCGCTCTTCGACTAGAGGATCGCGTCGGCCCCGCCACCCCGACAGTTGAAGTACCAGGTCAGGGACCTGATCCGCACCGCGGGTCGGGCCCCTGAGTGGTTCCTCAGGTTGTTTTGGGAGCCGCTTGGGGGCCGACTTCATGTCCCGGTTCCCAAGAAGCTCCGGTCAACCGACACCAAGGCCGCCCGGACAGACTCCGAGCGCGACCACCCGCGAGCCGCCAGACATCGCCGAACCGAGAACGACCCAGACGGGCTGCGACACACCGGATGCGACCTGCGTCACATCTCGGAGGGGATCCGGGCGGCGCGGGTGGCTCTTTGAGCGTCGACGGCTACTGGTTCAACCGGACAACCGTCTCGATCGCCAACTGTCCACCGCCGACCAGCGTTTCCATCCGCCCCCAAGCTCCGAGCGCCCCGCCCAGGAGAACCTCCTACGCAAGCAAAGCTGCTGGTCAGACAGCACATGTCCACTTGACACCTGCAGGCTCGCGCTGCAACGACCTGCTCCCTCTCAGGCATCGCCGCAGGTCAGAAAAGTGTTGTCGCTCTGTTGACCGTGCGCAGGTTCATCCCCACCCGGAAACCCGCAGGAGGGGAAGGCTGCTCAGGCTGGCTCGCCAGGCGCACGCAACACGATGCCCTCTCTGCCGGGTGCACGCGATGCCCTGGCCCTGGCCCTGGCCCTGGCCCTGGCCCTGGCCCTGGCCCTGGCAAAAAGCAAACGCATCTGCTGGTCGTGGAGGGCCCGTTCCCCCGGCGCTGCAGCTGACGGACATGACCTGGCCCCGCCAGGACGACGAGGACGTCGTCGCCCTGCGGGCCCTGGCCTGGGCACGCTGCCGAGACCACCTGCCTGGCCGGCCCGAACACCAGCCGCTCGACGAAGCCGAACGCGGCCGTCTGCTGGACGCGTTCGCCGCCTCCCGCACCGATGCGGCGCAGGAAACCGACAGCGTCAGGTCGCTGGCCGATCTGTTCCTGGACTTCGGAGAGAACTACCTCAGCCGCGGTCCGCTGTGTTGGAGCCCCGCCAGGCCGCCGGCTTCCTGGAGGACTGGCTGCCCCGCAAGGCCGTACTCGATCAGGAGCACCGCATGCTCTTGCCCGCCGTGCTGACGCAATGGATGACTTTCGCGCTCACCGAACGCGGTGTCGAGGAGCCATGGATCTCAGGGGCGAGCGCGCGGTCCCGGTTTCAGAGCGAGGCTCCGCCGCGAGCTGGTCCTCCCGCATCGGTGATCTTCGGAACAGGCTGGGGTGTCGACGGCGTCTGTGCTTGCCGTTGCGTCGCGTGCTGTAGTCGGGCGACTTGTTCGGCCTGTCTCTGCTGCTGTGTCAGGCCGGTGCGCCGCTGGGTTTCCTCGGCTGCTCGCTGGATACGGCTGTTGACATCGCTAATCTGGTTCTGTATGGCACGTGCTGCCTCACGGGCGCTAGTAACGTCCTCGGCTGCTGAGGCCCTGGCTCGCTCGATGAGTTCAGGTGCAGCACTGGTGGCAGTGAGTTGGGCGACCGTCTCGCCGCCGTCCTGCTCGTACCGATCGGCCAGTGCCTGGGCGGTGGCAGCTGTGGTGACTGCCTGGCCTGTCAGGGCTTGTGCAGCATTCGTGAGGTCGGCTCGGTACTGGGCCAGGTCGGCGTCGCTCAGTAGCGCCAGCGGATTCGGGCCTTCATGGGTCGTGCCGCCGGGCCCGGCGGGCCATCGGGGCTGACCCGGCGGGGAGGCCGGATCGAACTTCCCTGCCCTATGCAGCGCCTGCGGTGTCCGCACATCAACCGTCCTCTGCCCTTTGATCGTCTCGCCTCGCAGATAGGCTGCGGCTCTGGCGGGCGCGGCGGCCAGCTGAGCAACGCTGACGTCCATGGCCTCGGCTGAGTGGTTCCAGGTGTAGTTCTTGCCGAGGAATTCCCGCAGCTCCAGGGCGCGGGCGCGTGTGTGTGGCAGGGCTTCAGGGTTCAGCCGGTCCTTGACGTGCTGTGCCCACAGCTGGACCAGTTGCTGCTCGTCACTGTGCGGAGGGGCGTGGACGACGGAGGGCTGGCCCAGGTGCCCGGGGATACGGCGGGCGTTGTTGAAGAACTGGCCCGCACCGGTGTTGCTGGCCACCGCGACTGGCACGCCGAATCCGGCTGCCTCGGTGGCGACGAGGCCGAAGCCTTCGTGTTTGGACGGCATGAGCACGAGATCAGCTCCACGGATCTCTGCCTCGATCAGCGTGCGGTCTGGGGTGAAGGGCTTCACTTTGACCGGAATTTGAGCGATGTCCGACAGGGCGCGTTCTTGGACGCGTAACTGGCTGGGCTGTGCGCCGAGCACGGTTAGCTGGAGGTCGATGCCTTCAGCGTGGAGCCGTCCAGCTACCTGGGCTGCCAGGTTCGCTCCCTTGAGCGGGTCATCGGCCCGCCCGAACAACAAGAGATTGAGGCGGTTCTGCAGAGCGAAAGGTGCGGGCGGCTCACCCAGGATGACGCCTGGTGGCATCTCGGCGACCAGGGGTGGAGTTGGGGACATGCGTGCCAAGCGCGCGGCGTCGTCGGTCAGCAGCGGGCCCAGGCCCATGGCGACGTCGGCTTTCCCGATCAGGAGCCGTTCGGTGTTGGCGTGCTCGGTTGCCTGCATCGGGTCGTCCCGCAGCCGGTCCAATTCGTCGGTCAGAGCGTGCACGATGTGCACGACCTTGGCCTGCGGGTAGAACTGATCGCGCAGGTAGGAGGCGGCCCCGCCGGTGAAGCGCCCATGCCCGACGATGACGTCGACGTTGCGCGGCAGGCCGTCCGCACGTAGCAGCTGACCGCGTTCGTCGGTGACGCCCAGGACGGGTTCGAGGCCCTGCACCTGTACGCGGGGATGCGATGGGCTGGGCACGCTGACGCGCGCGGTGACGTCATGGCCCAGGTCGGCGAGGGCGATCGACAATTCGCGGTTAACGGTGACTCCGCCGCTGTGGCCTGCCCACGCAGTAGAGAGGGTGAGGATGCGCATCAGTCGGTCAGTCCCCCGGCCTTGTACATGCGCTTGGCGAGGTCGGTGGCGACCTGCGCGAGTTCCTCGGCGCCCGGGGCGATCGCATCTTGTGCGAGGTCGTGCCGCAGCCGGGCTGCGAACTCCTTCAGCAAGGCCGCGCTTGTCAGGGCCTCGACGCCGGTGATGGCGACGCGCTCGGCGTCCAGCGCGCCGGCCAGGCTCTCGCGGTGCTCGGCCGCCTCTTCAGCGAAGCTGACGGGTTTGGACACCGCGGTGCCGGAGGCATCGCGCAGGTGACGCCGGGTACTCAACAGGTGCTGGCGGGGGTCCAGTTCGGTCATAAGAAACAGTGTCCTTTCACTTGAGGTGAGTGGGGGTGTCAGGATGCGGCCGGGGCGAAGTGTGCCTGCGCTGTCGTCACCAGGTGGCTCATGAGGTTGCTGTCTCCAGCGGTGTAGCGGGCCAGGAACGCCTCCGGTGTCATGACGACTCGGCCTCGTGATTCGTCGTCGCCCGGCGTCCAGGGCGCCAGGTGACGGACCCGCGCGGCATAGATGATCATGTAGGTCAGGTCGTCCGCGCCGAAGTAGTCGGATTCGATGACCTCGACGGGTGCCAGGTCGTCCACGATGACGCGGGTCTCCTCCCACGTCTCGCGGCGGGCGGTTTCCTCGCCGGATCGCTCGTGCTGTTGGGTGTGCCCGCCGGGCAGGTCCAAGCCGCGCTCAAGGTCAGCGATCACCATCGTCCCCTCGGGTGTGAAGGCGATGACCGAGACGCTGGTGACCCGTTCCCAGGCGGGGGTGTACGAGCCGCCCAACGGGGTGAGCGACACCGGGGCGCCCACTTCCATCGCTGTGGGGCGGCGGTCTTGAGGCGGCGTGCTTTTGGCGCCTAACGTCACATCCTTGTTCATGTTCAGTGTCCTGTTTCTTTCAAGCCCCGAACCGATGGGATAGACGACACGAGCGTGTTGCCGTCGCTCTTGAGGGGGAGATGCGCGAGACGGGGAAGGTGACGTCGCCGATGGTGGCCCAGCGCGGGTACCCCTGGGCGGAGGCGGCGACCGTGTGGTCGGGCCCGTACAGCACGAGGCCGGAGTCGTTGACCACGAACGAGTAGCCTTCCACCCCCTCAACCGGCTCGGCCCCGCCCGGGAGAGCCGCCGGGCTCTCCTCTGCAGCTGCGTCCAGGTCACCCACGACGTCTGCGCCCTCCCCTCATGCGCTCGCTCAGCAGGGCCGCCGTCTCACAGCGGCGGGTCCAGCTCGGCGGCCATCCGCCGTACCTCGGCCCCGGCCGGATGCTTCGC
Organism: Streptomyces sp. NPDC001020; assembly: GCF_053599115.1. Lineage (NCBI taxonomy): Bacteria > Bacillati > Actinomycetota > Actinomycetes > Kitasatosporales > Streptomycetaceae > Streptomyces > Streptomyces sp. NPDC001020. Next base: position 8,533 of record NZ_JBSFLQ010000056.1, read on the forward strand.
TGGGTCGGTGGTGTCGGCGGAGGTGGCAAGGTACAGCTCCCACTCCTCGTCGGCTCTCGGGTTCGGCGGCGGAGGCAGCGGCGGTTCCTGGTGGCCACTGACGCAGGCCGGCAATTTCAGATGTGGGCGGAAGGCGTGCACTGTGTTGATCCACTCGGCCTCGGCGAGTTCGCGCCCCGGCGCCTTCTCGCCCTCGTAGGTGCGCAGCCAGCCCAGGTACAGGGCGGTGAGCATCTCCCGCACCCATCGGTGCCGGTACCAGCAGGGCGGGATCTCGTTGTGCAGCTCGGCGGTGTGGCGCAGCCATTCCACCCAGATACGCAGCTCGCGCAGTCGGGCGCGGCGTTCGGGCGGAGACATGGCCACCCACACCCAGCGGCGCGGCTCCGGCGCCGCGGTCTGTGTGGGCGGGCTGGCGGGCCACAGGGAGGCCGGGTCATCGAGGGAGTCAGTCACGGTTCAGCCCTTTCACCGCAAGCGCTGCGTCCTTGTCCAGGCGTACCGCACCATCTGCGGTGGCCGATCGAGGGGCCGCGAGGAGCCGTTTGAGGTCGCGGTCGCGGAAGGTCAGCCGCATCTTCACCTTGATCGGCGGCTGATTGGAGTACTGGGCGATCGCGGTGAACTCCTTGAGCTGCTGCAGGGAGTGCACGGGGGCGAGATCGGTCTCGGTGGGCGAGGTGTTGGTGGACAACTCGCCACGGGAGCGGCCGTGGGAGGTGCGCATCGTTTCGGTGCGGCCGTACAGGCCGGAGAAGTAGCGCAGGGTCTCGAGGTCGCCGCAGCCGGGCAGCAGCATGCGCAGGCCGCTCGCGGACAGCACGGTGTTGGCCTTCTGCACGCCGAGCCGGTCGCGGAGTTGGGACAGGTCGTGCCACACGGTGAGCACGTCGATGCCCATGCCGCGGCCGGTGGTGAGGATGTTGGGCAGGCGGGGGTAGCGGAGCATGTTGCCGGCCTCGTCGACCATCACGCCCAGGCTCGGGTCGAGTGGCTTGCCGGTGGCGTTGTAGGCGACTTCGGCGCCGTGGATGATCGAGGCGATGATCGAGGTCAGCAGCGGGGCGAAGCGTTCGGCGTCGGCCTCGGAGGCGATCAGGCACACGGTGCCGTTCCGGGTCAGTAGGTCCTCGACGGTGAAGTCGGTGCCGGCGCAGGTCTCGCGGACCTCTTCGTCGGCGTAGACGCGGGCGAGGACGTTGAGGCTGAACTGGATGGAGCCGATGCCGTCTTCGTGCAGGCGTAGCCAGGGGGAGGCGTAGTCGTCGGCGACCTCGGTGTAGCCGTGCTGCTGCAGTACGGCGCGGACGTGGTCGACGGCGTCCTTGCCGAGGGAGAGCCAGCGGCGCATGGCGTTGATGCCGCCGCCGGAGAGGTTGGCGGCCAGCAGGACGCCCTTGAGGACGCTTTTGGCCTGGTCGATCCAGGGGGCGGCGCGCTTGTCGTCGCTGGAGGCGGAGGCCTCGGCCATCCAGGCGGCCATGCGGTCGGCCGCTTTGGCGTCGGTGCAGTACTCAACCGGGGACCACTTGTTCGTCTCTCGGCCGGGGATCCCCGCGGGGGCTATCACCCAGACCGGGCCGAGGGCGCGGCGGCGGGCGTAGATGATGTCGAGGTCGGCGGCCTTGGTGGTGGTCACCACGAGCGGGCCTTGCCATTCGGCGGCGTTGGGCAGGACGAGTCCGGTGGTTTTGGAGGAGCCGGGTACGCCGAAAACGGTCGCGGAGATATTGGGCTGGGCGGCGACGATCTTGTTGGTGTTCATGCCGCGGCCGGCGGTGATGCGGTTGGCGCGCCGGGCGGGGTCCCGAGGGGCCTGGAGCTTGCGTTCGACCTTCGCACCACCCCATTGGGCGCCGCCGGTGTGGCCGCCGACGTTCAGCTTGGTGACCGTCTTGAGTACCAGCAGGAAGAACGTCAGCAGCAGCGCGACGGTCAGCAGGTAGAACAGCCAGGTGGGCGGGGTCGGGGCATACACGGCGCCTGGGCCGTTGATCAGGGCGCGCAGCACGGTTTCGGGCAGGCTCGCGGTGGAGTGGGCCCAGCCGTGCCCGGACAGCAGCGCGGCGAGCGGGGCGGCGAGCAGCACTGCCCCGCCCAGGGCCACGGCGAGGCCTGCGGCGTAGGCGGCGAGCAGGGTGTTGTCGTCGAGCCCGCTGCCGGCGCCCTTGTCGGCCACGTCAGATCACCATCTTCTCGTCGGTCTCGAACAGGGCCTCTTCGGTGTGGGAGAGCATGAGTTGCACGGCGTGGGAGCCGCCGCCGCGGCCGACCTTCCACAGGGCGCGGCCGCGTTGCCCGGCGCCCCAGGAGCCGATCAGGTCGCATTCGGCGTCGGTCAGGCCGATCGCCTCGCGGGTGATCTGAAGGGGGCGGGTGTCCTGAGCGAGCTGGATGCGGGTTTCGCAGGAACTGATGAGGTCCTTGGCGATGTTGACGGCCTCGGACCCGGCGGCACCGACGCCCTCGAAGTCGGAGAGGCGGTGGGTGGCAAGGATCTGGATGGTGCCGGTCGCGCGGGACAGGCGGAGATCCGCATCGATCTTCTTGACCTGGGAGGCGCCACCGGAGCGCATCTGCCGCCACAGCTCGTCGCGTACGACGATCCATGGACGGTTGCCGGGCCGGTCGATGGCGGCCTGCGCCCAGGAGGACACGCAGGTGAGGACCATGGCGACGGTTTCGTCGCCGTACTGCTCCAGTGCGGAGACGTCGACGGACTGGATGGGGGCGTCCCAGTCCAGGCCGATGGAGGTCTGGTCGTCGAAGAGTCCAGCGACGTGGCCGTTGACCATGGCGCCGAGGGCGGAGCGGATGGATTCCATCTGCTCGCGGGCCCGCTGCACCTCGCGGTCGCGCACACGCAGTTCCTCGGCCATCGCATCGCTGGGGTCGCGCAGCTTCTCGTAGACGAGCGGCAGCGTCGGCGTCTCCAGCCGAGTCTGACCGTGCAGTTCGCCGGTGACCTCCCGGACGGCGACGTCGAGGGCCTCTTCCTCCTGCGGCAGCAGGGTGCGGCGCAACTGCAGTTCCAGCAGGGCTTTGAGCAGCGTCAGCCGTCGGCGGTGGATCTCCCTCAGCCGGTTTCGGAGTTCGCCCTGGTCCGTGATCTGGTCCAGGCCCGCGCCGAGGGGTCCGGCGTCGAGCGGGTTGACGCGGCCTGGCAGGCCAGGGCCCAGCCGGACCGGCTCCACGCCCAGGTGCCGGCACAGGGCGGCGTACTCTCCCTTGACGTCTCCGGCGATCAGGGTGCGGTGGCCGAACGCCATCAGCCGGAAGCACAGGGCCTTGATGTGCGCGCTCTTACCGCTGCCGGGGATGCCGGTGATCATCATGTTGGGGTTGGTGCACAGCCCCTCCTTGACCCAGACTGCCGGGTGCGCGCTGAACGCCTCGGTGGTCAGGGTGTTCTGCCCGATGTAGGCGCCGACCGGAGGCAGGGAGGCGGCGTGCAGGAACGGGTAGGCGCCCGCGGCGTTGGCGGTGTCGGCCCGGACGACCTCGACGCGGGGCAGTGACGCGGCCCGGCCGGCGTACGGGTGCGCCCAACCCTTCTTGGGGGCGATCCGCATGACCGTGTCGGGGTCTTCCAGCAGCCGGGCGCGCCGCTGTTCGCGGGCGCTGGGTGGCGTCTGCGGCGCCTCGACGGGCCGCTGCTCCCATCCGGTGGCCTCGCTGAAGCGGGCCTCTTTGAGCAGGGTGTCGCCGGCGTCGCGGCGCTTGAACAACTGCGGCATCAGAACCCGATCCTCCGGTCCGGCAGACCTTGACCAAGCGGCAGCGCGGCGGCTGCGAAACCGACGTCTTGGGCGCCCCACATGCGGCGCAGCTCGAGTCCGGAGGCAGCTGCGTCGGCCTGTAGCTCGGCACAGGCGGTCTCCAGCTCTGCCAGGTCAGCCACGGTGACAGCAAGGATGGCGGTCAGCCGCACCACACCTTGACCAGAGGCGCGGGCGACGTCCTGCGCCCTGGCCCTCTGTGCCTCGAGCGCCTCGTCGGCGGACTCGTCCTGACCAGTCTTCGCGCGCAGCTTGCGGGCGGATTCCCGTTTGGCCTTCTCACGTGCCAGATCCTGGCGGGCGCGCCGGGGCCCGATGGGCTCGTAGATGATGCTCAAGCTGCGTCGGGCGTTCTGCCTGGGCCGAAGCAGCGGCTGAAGGAAGGTGGCATACACGTCCGCCTGCGGCCAGGTCCGTACCTGGTAGGAGACGGTCCACGCACCGTCATGGCGGTAGGTGCCCCAGTCGGTCTCGGCGTACGCCGGTCCCGCCAACTGCGGGTCGACACCCGGCTCCACGCCCTGCCAGTCCGGCGCCTGAGCGGCGGAGTTACGGACCGCGAGCATCAGCTGCGCCTCCGGGTCATAGGCGGTGCGCACCACCTGGGCCAAGGCGCGCGGGGCAAGCCACTCGACAACCTGGAGGCTCGCCGACGACACGGCGCTGTGCATCGCGTGCAGCTCACGCACGAGGACCGCGGCCGCGCCCACCTGCCCGCCACCGGCACCCTTGATAGCCAACCGGGCCTTGGGCGCCGACAACGTGACCGAGAGATAGGTGTCGCGGGTGGCAGCGGCCGGGCCCGCGCCCTCCATCAGCTCGGTCAGCGCGGCGACCGCCGCCTTGGGAGCGTCCGGCGCAATGTGCCGGTCGGTCCACGAGCGCAACGCAGCGCCGTCGTCGGGCAGGCACCGCTGGTGCACGGCGAGCCGTACGATCGGCGAGTCCTCGGTACAAAAGGAGCGCAGGAAACCGGCCCAGGCGGCGACGCGCGCGGTTTGCCGGTCACTGTCGATCAGCGCCAGCCCGGGGAAGGTGATGCGGGCGACGGCGGTGTAGGTGTTCGCGACCGGGTCGTGGGAGATGCCCAGAGTTCCGCCGAGGCCGTCGGGGGCCTCGAGGAACCGTAGCCGGGCCAGTACGCCGGGAAGGTCCATGGGCTGTTGGCCGGTCTCCTCGGAGCGGGGGGCGAACGCCCCGGACTGAAAGATGTTGCGCCGGGTGGCCACGTTGATCTGATGCCTTACTGCGAGAAGGATCCATTCATCGGCGCTCAGGCCCAGAACCCGCCCGAAGGCAAGCGCGAACAGCACGGCGGCCAGCGGCACGCACACGAAAGCGGCCGTCCAACTGCCCAGGTTGATGGGCGTGAGCAGCAGAACGCAGCCGCCGACGACCAAGGCGAACCCAACCCCGGACAGGCGGCCCATGAACCCTGAGCGTTCGGACTGCCATCCGCCGTAGGTGACGGGGGTGGAGCTGGACACGGGCTAGTCCTCCTTCGGGGGCGCCGGGAAATCGGTGTTGGCGGGGCCGGTGACCAGCGGTGCGGATTCCGCACGGGGCTGCGGGACACGCTCCGGAGCGGTGGGAGGCAGGCTCGCGGTGTCCGGGCCGCGCGGCGGGATGATGACGTGGCGTCCACCGGGGGAGGCGGAATCGAGGCCGGCATGCGCGGCGGTGTTGCCCATGCCGGACTCGAGAGTGTCCTTGCCCACAGCCAGGGCTTGCAGGCCCAGTCCGAGCGGCCCGGCCACACGGGTACCGAGACGACCGCCGGGGCCCTTCATACGGGCCTTGAGCGACTCGTTGGTCCAGAATCCTCCGCCACCACTTTGGGCGTTGGAGCCGCTGGCCTGGGTCTGGGCGTTGTCCCGTTCGAGGGCACGGGTGTAGGCGGGGCCGCCGCCGACCGCGCCGGCACCCCCGAGTTCGGGCCGGTAGCCGCCGCCCATCGAGGCGGCCGAGGAACCGAGCGAGCTGAACAGGCCGCCTGCCATGGCGGCGCCGGCGCCCAGGGTGGAGAACGTCATGAACTTCGCGAGCACGGGCCAGCAGAAGCATGCCATCAGGAAGATCAGCAGGCCAACGATCATGTTCTGTACACCCTGGCCCTGCTCAATGGCGAAGAAGCCGATCGCGAAGCAAAACGTGATCAGCGGCTTCATCAGGATCAGCGCGAGCAGCGCGTCCCGGGCCTTGGGCCACCAGTCCTTGGTGGCCTCGGACATCTGCCCCGCGAGCACGATCGGCATGGTGGACATCAAGATCATGATTCCGGCCTGCCGCAGCAGCACCTCGATCCACAGCGCTCCGATGGCCAGGATGCACACGATGCCGATGACGATGACCACGGCGACCGCCGACGCGCCCATGCCCGCGCCGGTGATCAGAGCGCCACCGGCCGCCGCAGTACCGCCGGTGCCGATCAGGCCCGCGAACATCTCGCCGAACTTCTTCTTCAGCGCATCAGAGGCAGGCCCGGGGCCACTTGGGGCGTCCTGGTCGTGGAAGCTGTAGTTGACGATCCAGTCGGAGAGACGGTCAGCGAACTCCAGTGCGGTGGTGGTGACGGCCCAGTACGCGCAGAGGATGACCACCCACTTCGCCAGTCCGGAGATCGCGGTGGCCGCAGCCTCCCCTCGGTGACTGACCGCCACCTTCCCGAACTGAAGCAGCAACAGGAACACCGCGAGGAGTACGGACACCGCCATGGCGATGCCCGTGGGCTTGGATATCCCTGTCTTGCTCAAGTCGATGGTGGAGGCGTCGGTGAAGATGTCGGCGAACTTCTCCAGCAGCCACACCACGGCGTTACCGATGTACTGGGCGGCCTCCTCCAGCGCGCCCCGCGCCAGCTCGCTGACCTTCTTGCCGACCCACTTGGTAAGCGACAGCCCGTTGCCCATCGGCCCGTACTTCTTGTACGCGGCCTCTCTGCAAGTGTCGGCAGACCAGCCCTTGTGGTCATCGAGGCACTTGTCGATGTAGCCGTACCACTTGTCGTAGTCGGCCTGCGACATGTCGCCGTTCTTAACGGCTTCGAGACCGCCCTTGCGCCACTTGTCGACTTTCTTCTTCTGGAGTGCATGCCATGTCGCGTCGCTGCACTCAGACGACTTTTCACCGTTGGCGTCCTCGCACAACCCCACCGAGCCGGGCTGTTCGCCCGGCTCGAGATGACGGCAGATGTCGACGTCCTGGATCTGATCGTAGTTGCAGTAGTGGCCCTCGGTGTCGACGCCGCATACGTCGCCGCCCTTGATCAACTCGGCCGGGCAGCCCTTACCACTGTCCGGTCCGTAGCCCACGTGGTACTTCGGGTCGTCTTTGGCCAAGGCAGCCGGGGCGCTGCCCAAGCTGGTGCCGAAGCAGAGCAGCATGACCGTCAGCAGGGACAAGAGGCGCGCTATGCGGGCCCGATGGTCAGTCCGCATGCCTCACCTGTCGCCAGCCGTCAACCCATGAATCGTGGTCATCAGGGGAGTAAGGAACCGGATACGAACGCTTCTTCCAGTACTTCGGCTCGTTGGTGATCTTCCAAGCGCCGCCCTGCCACTTCACGATCAGATCCGTTTCCTCGCCCCTGAGCGGGTCATCATCCGGGGCACCGTCCGCTTTGGTGGCGTAGCGGTCATAGTTCATCCAGACCTGGAGGACGTGGCCGGTGCTGTCCATGGAGGTGACCCGGACAGCGTTGACCGAGGTAGTGAAGGTGAGGCCAGCCGGAGTGCCACCCGAAGGCGGCAGCCCCACCTGTTCGCGCAACTTGCGCAAGTCGGAGATCTTCTGATCGACGTACCCTTCGGCGTCCGGGGAGACGATGGCGTCCAGTTGCTGGCGAGCTTTCTGGTCGTCGAGGAAGGCGTACTCCTCCCAGAAGTAGACCGCGGTCGATTCCGCGCCGTAGTTCTTCTTGGTAAAGCCGATGGACAGGCCGTCCTTCTGCCCGGTGGGCTTGGCGAGGATGACCTTACGAGCCGTCTCAGGCGTCCAATCCGTCTGCTCCATGCCACTTATGGACGGCGAAGGCTTGGCCGAGGCCGTTGCTGACGGTGCCGTTCTGTTGGACGTTGAACCGCCTCCGAGCATCGTTGCCGCGGTGATACCGCCGCCGATGAGCCCACCCGACACCAGTACGCCGATCGCGGCGAGCGTGAGCCGGGCCTTGCGGGTCTTGCTCTCACTCACCGCTGCCTCACTTGGTCATGTTGTAGAAGGTGGTCACGAGCGCGGCGGTGACACCGATACCGCCGGCGCCGAAGAGGCTCCAGAGGATGGCCTGCTTGCCGCGCGCGGCCAGGGCGGCTCGCTCGCTGTTGTGGCCGACGGCGACCGCGGCCCAGCCGAGCAGGCCACCGAGGACGGCGCCGGCCAGGCCGAGCCCGGCGGTCCAGTTCAGGATCTTCTGGACGGGCGTGTTGACGTCGCTAGGCATCTGAGGAGTGACACCGGGGACCGGGCCGGCGAGGATGTGCCAGTGCGGGTCAGCGGCGACGGTGTGCAGGGTGCTCAGGAGCTGGCTCATGTCCGATTCCTCGTCAAGGGGCTGGAACTGCGGGTACTGCAGGAGAGAGCGGGGCGGGCTGCGGCGCATCCGGGAGCGGCTGGCCCCAGGTGGTGTGGGCCGCGGCGAGGACAGCCCCCGTGAGTTGGGCGGCGGCCTGCCGGGTTCGCGGACGCAGGCGGGCGGTGCCGAGGCCGTGTGCACGAATGTTCGGGTCGTATGGCAGGTGCACTACCGCTGCGGTGCGGGCCGTGAGCATGGTGGCCCCGGCACGCACGGCGGCCGGAGGGCGGCCGTCGCTGGTGGCGACCAGGACGACGACGGTGCGGTTGAGGGGCAGCCCTTCGGCGTGCAGGGCCATCACGGCCTGCTGGAGGGCCTGGATGCCGTCGGCGGTGGCCGTCGCGCACAACACCGGGATCGCATAAGGGAGTTCGTACCAGCCGCGGGTCTGTCCGAGTTCTCCGGCGCAGCGGGCGGCCAGGATGTCGTGGGCGAGCGGATGCACGGTGTCGGCGATGACGGCCTGCCAGCCGCCGATCGCGGCCAGTTGATACCAGGCGGCCGGGGATTCCGGCAGCCCGAGCGGCTGCGTGTGCCATTCCCGCCCATCCGAGAGAACGTGCCACCGGACATCGTTCGCCACGATATTGACGGCGCAGGCCTGCTGAACGGCACTCCGGGCCAGAGGCTGGTCGGGCGGTAGCGCGGCCAGGCCGCCGACGCTCTGCTCGGCGAGGCGGGCAGGCCAGGGCGAAGACAGGCGCGGGGCGAGGTCCAACACCACGGTGGTGCCTGCGGCGGCAAGTCCCGCGGCAAGCAGGCTCGCGATCGTGGTTCGGCCGCTGCCGCCGGTCGCAGCCATCACGGGCACCAGTAGCCGCTCCCCTGCGGACAGTAATGGAGCCGAAACGGGTTGTTTACCCACCATTCCCCCCGTACATCCCCCTGGTCTTTGCGTAACGCAATCGTGCAGGCCGAATGACCCGCGCAGGTCCCCGGACCGGAACCCTACACACGCAACTCACCTGTACAGCAAGAGGGTTCACGCGTCTCGTTGGCATGCAGTGATGGCGTACTGTCACACATCATCACGCGTGTGTTCGGACACCGGTTCCCATACCGGAGTCCGATTTTCAGATTTGAGGGAGCAAATCTGAGATGCAGGTCAGGAGGGGGACCGCATGAAGGGCAAGGCGGCCAAACGCCTGCTGCTCGCCCTGGGCATCGGATTCGTCATGACGCCCGTCGCGCTCGGCCTGGGTGTGGTCCTGCTGATCACCACGTTCGGCAAAGATCAGAGCGCCGTCGGCAATCCTGTCGGGGGTTTGCGCATCGGCAAAGACGGAGTGCCTTCGGAATACGCGCAGCTCATCCTGCAGGCGGCCGCCGACTGCGACCAGGGCCTGTCCCCCGCAGTACTGGCCGCCCAGCTTAAGCAGGAGAGCGGGTTCAACCCACGTGCAGGAAGCAGCGCGGGAGCGCAGGGCATAGCGCAGTTCATGCCCGGCACATGGGAGACGTGGGGGGTGGACGGCAACGGGGACGACAAGAAGGACGTGTGGGATCCGGAAGACGCCATACCGGCCCAGGGCAAATTCATGTGTTCGCTACTGAAGAAAGCCAAGGCACACCCCGACTACAACGGCGCCCCGATAGAACTCGCTCTGGCCGGCTACAACGCGGGCTGGGGACGCGTCGACCAGTTCAAGGGCGTGCCTCCGAGGTCGTTCGCCGGTGGGCAGACGTACGACTACGTGCAAAACATCATGGCCATGAGCGCCGACTTCGCTGCGCCCGCGTCAAGTGAGGACGGCTCCCTGCCCGCGGGGTACGAGCTGCCCGTCGGCACCCCCAAGAAGGTCCGCGTCGCGGTCGCCTGGGCGCTGAAGCAAAAGGGCGGCTGGTACCACCTGGGCGGTGACTGCACCGACGCCCTGGGCAAGAACCCCGCCCACTGGTGCGACTGCTCTTCTCTGATGCAGCAGGCCTACAAGGCCGCCGGGGTGACCATCCCCCGCGTCACCTATGACCAGGTGAACATTGGTACCCAGGTCGACATCGACCACCCCAAGCCGGGCGACCTCGTGTTCAATCCGGGCTCGGACGGCTCCGACGCGCGGCCCGGACATGTGGGCATGTACATCGGCAACGGGATGCTCATAGAGGCGCCGCGCACCGGAGTGAAGACCCGGATAGTCACCTACAGCAGCTGGCGCAACTCCACCAGCTACATGACCCGCATCACCGAAGTCCGCCGCGTGGTGAACTGGTGAAACTCGAACCACGACCGGGGAGTTCATCCATGTCCGAGCCGCTCTACCGCCCCTGGGGCACCGTGACTCCGGAGTTCTGGGCCACGCCCGCCCCTGGTATGGCGGGCGCGCCGCACGGTCTGCCACCCGAAGCGCTGCGCGCCCGCCTCGTCAAGGTCGCGGAGGTCGCCCAGGGCGGCCGCTTGGAGGACGCAACCACGCTCGCCACCCAGCTCGACCAGGACGTCACCGCCGAGTACGGCGAGGTGCACCTGCACACCGTCCAGGTCCGGGAGGTCCGCGGCTACCTCGCGGCTCTGACTGGCGATCACGCGACCGGTCTGGCCTGGTACCTGCACGCTGCGCAGCTCCGGGTCACGATCCAGGGGCCCGGGCATCCGGACGTCGAGGCGGCCACCCGCCGGACCTACAGCCTGTGGCGGGCCATGCCGCCGCACAGCGACCGGCAGCGACTGGGCACCGACCTGCTGACGATCATCACCGACATCCACGGAGCCGACTCCGTCGTCGCCCGCCGCATCCGCAAGCGCCTGTACTCCCTCGCGTTGCCCTCCGCCGCGGCGCCGGCGCAGCTGCCCAGCACCTGACCGGGCGTCGCGTGGGGGCTGCCCTGCAGGCTCATTCGCCCCTCAGTCAGCTGGTGCGGATGTCGCCGCTTGGTGCTGCTGCGGAACCTGACGCTGCGCCTGCTGACGAGCCTGCCGGGCGCGATGGGCGCTCTGCCGTCTTTGCTGTTGCAGCGCGGTATCCCGGGCCGCCTCGTCGGCGTGTGCCGCTGCGGGGCCTGCGCGCTGATCTGCTGCCGCAGCTGCTGCTCGGCCTGGAGCTGGTCGGCGGCCGTACGCAGGTCGCCTGCCTTGGCCCGCAACAGGACAGCCTCATGCCGGGCCTGCTGGGCGGCTTCGGCGCGGGCAGTGTCGATTTGGGCGGCCAGCGTGGGCAGGTGGGCGTGCATCGCGGCGAACTGCTGCCACATGATCGTCCGGCGCCTCGCCGAGCGCACCGTGGACGCGAAGTGCAGCAGCCGACCGGCTCGCCGCACGGGCCCAGCAGGAGCTTCCACGAGCCGGGCGGCGGTCAGCTTGGCACGTGGGTATGTGCGCAGTTCGGGGCGCACCCGTTCACAGCCGGTCCAGCGCGACCAGCCCTTGCTTGCGGCTACCGCCGGGAGCCGAACCTGCGGTCAATCGCCGCCGACCTACCGATTCAGCCGGACAACCGTCTCGATCACCAGCTGCCCGCCGCCGACCAACGGTCCTCCCTGTGTACATGCTCCGAGCGCCCCACCGAGGGTGCCAACCTGCGGTCGGCCCTGCCTGGGCGTTGCCGCAGGTCAGTGCCATGTTTTGTCCGTCAGCGGCGTCCGTGGTTGTGTGCCCCCTGGGAAGCGTGGAAGAGCCGAGTCGGCGGAATCCCGTCCAGGCTGCGGAAAATCGCAGGTCACAGCCCCCATCCATGGCTCGAATTGTGAGCGGTCAGCCACAGGTTCGAGCCCTATGGGGCACCCAGAACATGGCTGATTCCCTGTCAAGGATCATGGGACCCGACGCCAGTAGGCATCGTGAACGGGAGCCTGCGCCTGATCAGCCCCGTGGAGTCGGGTGCCCTCTCGGCGCTAACCTGCGGTTTTTGCTCGGGAGTCGGTATCCGCTACCAGGCAGCACGCTCGTCCTCGACGCGGGAGGGACAACGCCGTGACGCAGCGCGGAGCGGTCGGCGGTTGGCCGAGGAAGGGAAGCGACGGGCTCCGCCGGTACCGTGTTCCCCGTGGACGGACAGCTGAGCAATGCGGAACTCGATGAGCTGGTCGAGCAGGCCACCGTGGATGCCTACGACGACAAAGAGCAGCTCACGGGCCTCTACACGAGGCTCTCAGAGCATCTGGCCGTCCCGTTCAAGACAATCGTTCTCGGGGTCGATGTCACCGTGAAGAAGGTGGACCTGCTGCCCGGCAGTCAGATCGTGGCGGTGTGTACGCGCGGTCGGCACCGACAGGCGATCGGCATTCTCGACCTTCCGTTGCCGGATCCAGCGCCCAAGGGGGCTGAGTGGATCAAGGCCTACCGGCACTGGGGACCCTGAAGGCACCCGGGTCAATAGTCGCCCGGCAGCGCCGACCAGTAGCCCTGATCGGCGAGCCGGGCCCGGGCGCGGCAGTACTGCCGTTCCGCGCAGAACAACCATTACCGCTGCAGCTGCGCCGGTGAGGTGGCCAGCATGTCCTTGAACCGGCGGAACGCTCCCGGAATCAGGACCCGGCTGGGTCGTCAGGCACGTCCGAGGGGCGCGTCCGCGGTGACGGCGCCGCCAAAGCGGCGCCACTCGGACGGGGACATCCCGTGGGCCGCTTGGAAGCGGCGGCTGAAGTGGCTGGGGCTGCTGAATCCGCAGCGGGAGGAGACCGCGGCGATGGTCAGGCGGTCGTAGCGCCGGGAGGCGAGCATGCGCCGCGCCTCGCCCAGCCGCTCGTCGATCAGCCACTGCTCCAGGCTGATTCCCGCCCCGCTGAGCAGGGTGTAGAGGCGGCGCACCGAAATGGCGTGCTCTGCCGCGATCCGCTCCGGTGTCAGTTCGCGATCGGCGAGGTGGGACCGTACGTAGGCCATGATCCGCGTGAGGAGGGTCTCGTCCATCGTGGCCTTGACCTCGACGCTCTGTTCGGCGTGGGCGGCGGACAGGAGCAGCGCGCGGACGAGTTCCGTTGTGGCGGATCCGAGGTCCTGGGCACCGGGATCGCCCTCCAGGCGGCCGGGGTCGCGGTGGATGCCCCGAAGGTGTTCCAGGACCAGGTTGTGGAGCGGGCTGGCGCGCAGTTGCAGGGAGGCTCGTTCGACGGTGTCGACCGGCACGTCGAGGCGGTTCATGTCGAACATGACGACCTGGGAGGCGCCGTCGCCGGACCAGCCGTATGTGCGGGGTGTCAGTTCGTGGAAGACGCAGATGTCGTCGAGGCCCAGGAGGAGTTGCCGGCCGGCGACCTCGGCCCGGTGGATGCCCCGGGTCTGGAGGGAGACCGAGACGATGGGGTTGTCCCGGTGGTGGTGTACGTGGTGGGTCGTTCGGCGTACCTCGAAGCCCGAGTTCCGGGTGGCGAAGAGGTCCAGTCCGCCGACGCGCCACGCCTCCATGCGCGCGTGGATGCCGGTTTCCGGCTCCTCGTGGACGACGTCGTTGGGCGTCCGTGTATCCGTGAGCACGTGGTGGAAGGCGTCCACGCGCTCACGGGGCGGGACGGTCTTGAGGTCGATCAGCAGCACACCAAACTCCTGGAAGGACTGAATTCGGCCAGTCCGCCTGAGCGGTGCGCGCGGGCGGCGGCCGATGATGGTTGGGGGCGGAGGTTCCACGGGCCGCCGCGAGGTCCTGAAGGCGGGGCGGGTGGCCTTGTGCGTGTGGCGGTCCGCCCGGTGGGAAGTGCCTCAGGAGCTGGCCTGGACATCACCCCGTCTCTGGGCCGGCGTACGGCCGCGCTGGGTGAGGGCGAGGGCCTGGCCGTGAGGACTCCTCTCCCTTCGGTGCGGCCCTCGCCTGCCAACTGGTGTCGGTCAACTCCTCGATCGGTTAGGCAGGTTAGAAGTCGTCGTCGCGATCTCCGCGGCACCTGACCCCGTTTGACGACGGGCGGTGGCACCCGTGTGAATCGGCTCCGTCTGCGCCGCCGGCCAGCACTTCGCCGACCGGTGTCGGCGCGTCGGCCCCCACCCGTCGGCGGCGAGGGTGCGGAGAAAAGGGCAGGTTGTCCTGCCGGACGGCGCCGAACCGACGCGAGGACACTCCCCGTGCAGGCGTGCACGGATGGTGAGATCCCCGTGCACCCCCGGAACACCAGGACGCCGGAAGCGACGTCGGTATCCGCCGCGCGGAGCCGACGCACAAGTGCTCGCGTGCCTGTCGCCACCGGCATATAACCGATGGTCAGGACCGCCACGCCATTTCAGCCGTTCCGACGCGCGAAGTGGGCCGCACGTCGGGGGTGTAGCGGCGTGGGCCCGCATCCGTCGTGATGAAGAGCAGGTGCCCCAACTGCTGGGTCGTCATCCGGCCCGGGTCCGAAGGAGGCTCGTAGGAGGCGACCGTCACGGGCATGGCGGCGATGGAGACGGCGCGGCTCCAGCGATGGCCGGTGTTCCCGTCCTCCGGGAACCCAGCCGGTCGGTCACGGATGTCATGGGTCCTCTCCCTCCGGTCGGCATGGCATCCAGCATGGAACACGGGATGGCTTACGTCGGCGGCTGAATGACTGTGAAGCGACTGTGGGTGACGTGTCGCCGGACACATGACTCTCAGCGCATTCCGACTGTGCAATGCGTGCATCTACACTGCAACGGTCCAGGTCAGAGCACTGGCGCAGGCGCAGAGGAACATCGGATGTCAGGCACCACACTGTTCGGCCGGGGCGAGGAGCTGGCGGCCGTCGACGCACTGGTCGACGCCCTGCCCCGGCGTGGTGACGCGCTGCTGATTCACGGGGCCCCCGGGGTCGGCAAGTCCGCCCTCCTGGACCACGCCGCAGCCCGGGCCCGCGCCTGCGGATTCACCGTCCTCAGGGCCTCGGGGGTCCAGGCGGAGAGCGATCTGCCGTTCGCGGGGCTGCACCAGCTGACCCACACCGTGACGGACCGCATCCCGCGCTTGCCCACCCCCCAGGCACAGGCGCTGCTGGGGGTCTTCGGCATGACGGAGCCGTCCCCCGGTGCCCCCGGGCCCCAGGTCTTCATGCTCTTCCTGGCCGTCCTCGGCCTGCTCGGCGAGGCGGCCGCCGAAGCCCCCGTTCTGCTGGTCGTGGACGACGCCCAGTGGCTGGACACGCCGACCCTGGACGTCCTCGCGTTCGTCGCACGCCGCGTCGGCGCCGAACCCGTCGGCCTGCTCGTCGCCGTCCGCGAGGACCGTACGGTGTGGCGGGGCGCCCCCGACCTCCGCGAGCTGCACCTCAAGCCCTTGGAGCCGAACGCGGCCGACGCCCTGCTGACCGCCCGCAGCCCCGGTCTCGCCCCGGGGACGCGCCGCCTGGTGGCGCAGATGTCGGCCGGCAATCCCCTCGCGCTGACCGAGCTCCCCATGACCCTGGGGGCGGACGGGGCGCCTCGGGAGTCCGCGCTGTCTCCCGGACTTCCCCTCACCGCCCGCCTGGAGCGGGCGTTCTCCTCGCGGCCAGCCGACCTTCCGTCCGACACGCACCTCGCGCTGCTGGTCGCGGCCATCGCCGACGACGGTGCGCTGACCGAGGTGCTCGCTGCGGCTTCGGCCCTGACCGGCGCCGAGGTGTCCGCACGTTCCCTGGAGCCCGCCATCGCCGCGGGTCTGATGCGCGTCGACGGGTTCCGGATCGACTTCACCCACCCGCTGGTACCCTCCGCCATCCTGTGCTCGGCCTCGCTCGCGGACCGTCTCGCCGCCCACGGCGCGCTTGCCCGCACCCTCCAGGGACAGCCCGACCGGCAGGCCTGGCACCGGGCCGCGGCCGATGGTCGTCCCGACGAAGCGGTGGCACGGCAACTGGACCAGGCAGCTCTCAGCGCGAAGGAGCGCGGTGCCACAGCGGTGGCCCTGACGGCGCTGGAACGCGCCACCGCGCTGAGCGAGCTTCCCTCGGAGGGCGTGGCCCGTCTCCTCGGTGCGGCGGAACTGCGCTTCGAACTCGGCCAGGCGGATCGCGCGTCAGCCCTGGTGCAGCAGGCCGAATCGCTGGGCCCCGACCCGTTGGAGCGGGCCCGAATAGTCCTGCTGCGCGACTGGCTGGAATCGGAGTCCGACACGAGCACCTCCCGGATCCACCTGCTGATCGCCACGGCCGAGCAGGCCGCCGAGGCCGGCGATCCCGAACTCGCATTGCGGCTGCTGCGCGCGGCCGCGCGGCGGTGCTGGTGGGCGGACCCGGAGCGGGAACTGCGGGAGCGCGTCGTGACGGCCGCCGAGCGGCTACCGGTCCCGGAGCTCCACCCGGACCTGGTGTGCACGCTGGCGGGGGCCGCCCCGGTGGAGGCGTCGGCGACGGTGATCGACCGGCTGCGGCGCCTCGAACGTGAGGGCGGGTACGACGTCGTGACTGCCGCCACCCTGGCCAATGCGGCCATCATGCTGAACGCGTACGACCATGTCACCGGATTCGTCCGCCACGCGGCAGACGGACTGCGTCGTCAGGGGCGTCGGGCCCTGCTGGCCCAGAGTCTGGTGTTCCTCGCCCTCGCCACCGTGCACACCGTCGACTGGGAGACCGGACTCCCGGCGGCGGCCGAGGCGGCACGGCTGGCCGAGGAGAACGTGCAACCGCGCTGGATGACCGGCGCGCGGGTGGCGAAGGCACAGTTCGCCGCACTGCGTGGAGACCTGGACACCGCGCTGGTCACGATCGGCGAGGCGGAGGGCCAGGGGCTGACCGTGGTCGACCCCTCCAAGCTCGCGTACATCCAGATCACGCGTGGCCTCATCGGCCTTGCCGCGGGCCATCTCGCCGAGGCGTTCTCCTGCGTCTGGCGGGTCTTCGACCCGGCCGATCCCGCCTACCACCCGTTCATGCAGACCATGGCCATCACGGAGTTGGCCGAAGCCGCCACCGGCGACGACCAGCGGGCCATGGCGCGGAACGCCCTGCGACAGCTCGCCACGTCCGCCGGGGCGAGCGAGGTCCAGATGATCCGGGTGAACCTGGGGTTCGCCCGGGCGCTGCTCGCCGACGACGAGCACGCCGAAGAGCACTTCCGGTCGGCGTTCAACCTGGACATGTCCCGTACGCCCTTCGTCCGCGCCCGGCTGATGCTCGCCTACGGCACCTGGCTCCGGCGGCGCCGGCGGGTGATGGAGGCCCGCACTCCGCTGCGGATCGCCCGGGAGTCCTTCGCGGCCATGGGCGTGGAGCCGTGGCGTGAGCGGGCGGCCCAGGAGCTCCGCTCGGCCGGCGAGGGCAGCAGGAGCCAAGGCCGCCCCGACCGGGACCTGCTCACGCCCCAGGAGGTCCAGATCGCCCAGCTGGCGGCGCAGGGGCTCTCCAACAAGGAGATAGGCCGGCAGCTGCACCTGTCGCCCCGGACGATCGGCACGCACCTGTACCGGATCTTCCCGAAGCTCGGGATCACCTCTCGCAGCCAGCTGAGCGAGAAGCTGGGAACGGACTGAGCGCGACCCGTTCGGTGGGCGGGCACCGGCTCTCCCGAGATAACGCAACACCATTGAACGGGCGATCAACCGACTCAAGCACGCCAGAGCCGTGGGTGAGGTCGACTCGGGGCGCCCTGCCGGTGTTTCCGCCGGTGGGTTTCCCCGAGCCTCCTCCCGAACCCGGCGTGCCCGTCTCCGGGCACCGGGCTCTCCACAAATCCCGTTTCGAGCTGTTCAGTTCCTCATGCTGTAGTGGGCCACGGGGGCGGGATGGCTGTTCCCCGGTATCGGTATCTCGTTGTGCTTACCTTTGCCGGGTTGAACAGTTCCGCTTCCTCCGTGGCAGGCCACCAGCCACCGCCGTAATAGCGTCGACGGAGCTGCTTCCAAGTGATCCCAGGATGTTTACGCCGGATCCTTTGATACTCCGGGACGGAAGTACGCGCACCATCCCCGCAACACCGAGTTCAGCCGGTGCAGTAAGGACTCCAGCGGCAATCCGACGTTCTGCCGTCCGGTCAGTTCCTTCACCTTGCCCGTTGCGGAACGCACTGATTTCCGCGCCGGATAGGTATAGATGTACTGCGGTGGGTGCGCCGATGACGTCCGGGATGCATCTGAAGGCGCCGTTCACCGATGTCACGCGGTTCTCGACCCGTCCGGTCGACCTCAACCTCTCCGACAAGGACGTCGTCGAGGTGCGGTCTTCCCAGGGGGGTGTGATGTACGTGGAGGTGACCGTGAAGTGGGCGGTCATACCGGACAAGGCGAGGGAGCTGTATCGGCTGGCCGGGAGCGAGGACGCCATTCAGCAGCGACTGGTCTTCCCGGACAGCCGGGAGATCGTCCGGAACGTCTTCGCCCGCCACACCAGCGAGCAGGGATACGCCTCGGCCCGAGAAAAGATCAACACGGAGATCGACACGTTGATCAAGGAGCGACTCTCGCCCCGCGGTATCGACATCACCGCCGTGAACCTGCGCAACGTCAAGCCTTCGGACGCCCTCCAGAAGCAGATCGACCGCAAGATCCAGCAAAAGGAGGCCACCGAGCGGGCCACCGAGGCAACCCGCACGGCGGAAGAGGAGGCCAAGCGCCGCAAGATCGAGGCCGAGGGCACCGCCCGCGCCAACAAGATCCTCAACGACTCTCTGACCGACAAGGTTCTGATGAACCAGTGCATCGACGCATACAGGGAAGCGGCCAAGGAGAACCCGGTCTACGCCGTGCCCTGCGGCTCCGGCAACGGCACCCCGGTCATCGTGGACGGCAGCGGCCGGAAGTGATTCCTCTTGCCGGCTGAGCCAGCGCATCGTGCTCGGCCCACACAGGCACGCCCTGTGAACCTGCGCCCAGGCCCAGCCGCAGCCGAGATCGTCCTGGGTGGCGTCAAGCAGTCTGCGGTCCGCGTGGGCAGCGGCAAGCGGATGGCTTTCGGCAAGGCTGGTAAAAGGTCGTGGCTTCAAACGCGGGTCGGTTCCCTTCGGGACTGACGCTCCCCCGCCGCGATCGAAGCCACTCGGGAAGGCCGACGGTTTCCACTGGTCGGAACCTGCGGCCGATCGCCGCCGACCTACCGGTTCAGCCGGACAACCGTCTCGATCACCAACTGTCCACCGCCGACCAGCGGCTCCGCCCGCCCCCAAGCTCCGAGCGCCCCGCCCCACGGTTTGGGTTCCAGTTGCGGTGGCTGACTTGCGGGCAAGTGCGAGTTTTCGGGCCGCGAATCGTCAACCGGAACGCAGCTGTTCACCTTGCGGCGACCACCCGAGGGCGGGGGCGAGCTCGCGCCATTCTCGTTGCGGCAGCCCGGTCGGGTCGGCGGTCAGTACTTGCAGGCAAACATGGTCAGCTCCCGCTCGGAGGTGTTGCTGCACGCGCCGGCTGATCGCTTCCGTGTCCCCGTAAGCGACGATCGCGTCCACCAGCCGACGACTCGGGCCGCCGAAGATGTCCTCGTCCCCGAAGCCGAGCCGACGTACGCTCGCCTCCTGGTGCGGCGCCAATAGGTACGAGGCGACATGCGCTGTGGCCACTTCCCGGGCCCGATCGAGGTCATGGTCGAGGACGACGGCCTGCTCGACCGCGAGAAACGCGTCCGGCCCCATGATCTGGCGTGCCCGTGCGGTGTGCTCGACGGGCACGAAGTACGTGTGCGCGCCCCAGGTGTGCTCGGCGGCCAGCTTGAGCATCTTCGGGCCCAGGGCAGCCAGGAGGCGGCGCGGAGCTGGGTCCGGTTTCGGGCCGTGAGCGGGTGACGCGTCCATGGCTTCCAGGTAGGAGCGCATCGTAGCCACCGCCCTGCCACGGGCCGGGACAGGGTAACCGTCCACATCGTGAACGGTGTCGTCGACGCGGTGCCCACCCAGGCCGAGTACGTAGCGTCCGGGGAACGCCTCGCCAAGGGTGCGCGCCGCGGCGGCGGTGGCCAGCGGCTCCCGGAAGGCGATGTTGGCGATGCCGGATGCGACGGCTATGCGACGGGTCGCCGAGAGCAGCAGCCACGCCTGGCCAACCGTGTCGCGGCCGAAAGCCTCCCCGTACCAGAGCGCCCCGTAACCCAGTTCCTCGATCTCCGCGGCCGATTCCCGCACCCGTCCGGCGGGCTGTCCCTCGTAAGCAAAGGTCCAGATCCCGACCCGGCCGAGCTCTGTCGATGCGCCGTCCGTCATGGATACTCCTCCACCCCACCTAACGGAGAGGTTCTCCGGTTAACGCCCGCTACAATACGGAGAACTTCTCCGCTTGGCCACCCCTGGAGACGGCCGAAGGGCAGGACGATGACGACGCGACAGGGCGATGCCACTCGATCGCCGAGGCGCACGGACGCGCGCCTGAACCGGGAACGCCTGGTGGCCGCCGCACAGGAAGTGTTCGCCGAGGCCGGCCCTGGGGCGTCCCTCAACGAGATCGCCCGCCGAGCCGGCGTCGGCCCCGGGACCCTGTACCGGCACTTCCCGAACCGCCAGGCCCTGCTGACCGCAGTGCTGAGAGACCGGATTCAGGTGCTGTGCGAGCGGGCGGAACGGCTACGTACTGCGGACTCCGCCGACGAGGCCCTGTCGCAATGGCTGGGAGCGTTCCTGGCCCACGCCCGCGCCAATCAGGGAATGGGTAGCGCCCTGATGGTCGACGAGCCCGGTGTGCAGGACCTCGACTGCCATCGGCTGATCCTGGACGCGGCGGCTGGTCTGCTCACCCGGGCGCAACGGCAGGGAACCGCCCGTGCCGACCTGACCGCCGACGACCTGGTCCAACTCGTGATCGGGATCGCGCTGTCCACGGCCCGCGATGAGGACGCCGAACAGGCCCGCCGATTGCTGGCTCTCGTGCTTGACGCCACGCACGGAGAACCGCGCCGAAGCGCGTGACCCCCGCCGGTCCGTGCGCGCGGACCTCTACCTGCTGGAGTCATCGCAGCCCCAACAGGCCCGACGAACCAAGCGGAGCCCCCCAGACCCCTTCGGTCTGGGGCTCCTACGTCGTCCGTCCTGTGGGCATTCAGGTCCAGGGCAGCCGACGGTTTCCACTGATCGGAATCTGCGGCCAATCGCCGCCGACCTACCGGTTCAGCCGGACAACCGTCTCGATCACCAACTGTCCGCCGCCGACCAGCGGTCCTCCCTGTGTACATGCTCCGAGCGCCCCGCCGGGGGTGCCAACCTGCGGTCGGCCCTGCGGTCACCGGCTGGCTCGCCCTGGCCCGCGCCGACGACCTGAGAGTGATCACGTCTGCGGCCACCCTGGTCAAGGTGGTCCATCCCCGCAGGCTCGGGTGCCTCACCGGGGCACCCTTCATGATGTGCCGAAGGACCCCGTCACCAGCGGAAACGCTGAGGCCGGGGGCTTCGCGTATGTGCAGGGGCGTGCAGCCGTGAGCGGCACTGTGACGCCGTCTGTGGACTGTTCGTGGACGGGATCGTGGAGCATCTTCCCTGGTCAGCTCTCAGAGATGGCGGGGTCCGATGCTGCGCGACATCCGGGCTTCGGGTTGCCGACTGGAACGACAACCCGAGGCTCTACGTCTGGACGAAGACCGCCGGCCAGATCCTCGAATCCCTCGCCTGAGACTGCCGAGGGATCAAGGAGTTCAGGACATCAGCGTTCCAGCACGCGGGACAGGAAGCGCCGGGTCGACTCGTGGCGGGGGTCGGTGAACACCTGCTCCGCGGTGCCCTGTTCGCGGATCACGCCGTCCTGAAGGAAGCAGACCTGGTCAGCGGCCTGCCGGGCGAAGCCCATCTCGTGCGTGGCCATCAGAATGGTCAGGCCGCGCTCCTTCAGGTCCGTGACCACGTCCAGCACCTCGCCCACCAGTTCGGGGTCGAGCGCCGAGGTGATCTCGTCGAAGAGCAACACCTGCGGGTCGGTGGCCAGGGCCCGGGCGATCGCGGCCCGCTGCTGCTGGCCGCCGGAGAGCCGGTCCGGGTAGTCGTGCGCCTTGTCCGCGAGGCCCAACCTGGCGAGCAGTTCGCGGGCCGACTCCTCGGCCTGCCTGCGCGGCACCTTGTGCACCTGGCGCGGGGCGAGCGTGATGTTGTCCAGCACGCTCAGGTGCGGGAACAGGTTGTACGCCTGGAAGACGATGCCGATCCGTCGGCGGGCCATCTTCGCGTCCAGGCGGGGATCGGTCAGCTCGGTCCCGCCCAGATGGATGGTGCCGTCGTCGACGACGTCCAACAGGTCGATGCAGCGCAGCAGGGTGGATTTACCTGAGCCCGATCCGCCGATCAGACAGACCACCTGGTGCTCGGCGACATCCAGGTCGATCGAGCGCAGGACCAGGCGTGAACCGTACGCCTTCCGCAGGGCGCTGATCCGCAGCAGTGGCTCGTTCACTGTCCAGCCTCCGCCCAGGTGCGCCGCGCAGCGCGGCGCTGCAGTCGGTCGGCGTACCTCGTCAAGGGGATGGTCACCGCGATGAACAGGGCTGCCGCCCCCAGGTAGGGGGTGTAGTTGAAGTCGTAGTTCGCCTTGATCTGCGCGACCCTCAGCGCCTCCAACGGCCCGAGGACGGCCACCAGCGCGGTGTCCTTCTGCAGTGCGATGAAGTCGTTGAGCAGGGGCGGCAGGACGTTGCGCACCGCCTGCGGGAGGATCACCCGCCGGAGGGTCTGCGACTCGCTGAGCCCGAGTGCCCGCGCGGCGTTGCGCTGCGCGGGGTGAACCGAGTTCAGGCCGGCCCGTAGCACCTCACCGACGTAGGCGGTGTAGGAAAGCACCAGCGCGATCACCCCGAGCAGCCAGGGCTGGGAGGGGGTGCCCTGCAGCTGGAGCGCCGGCAGGCCGAAGCCGACCAGGAAGACCAGCAGCAGGGTCGGCACTCCGCGGAAGACGTCCACGTACAGGGTCGCGGCCAGGCGCAACGGCTGCAGGCCGGGCGCCCGGGTGACCCGCACCAGGGCGATCAGCAGGCCCAGGACGAGGATCAGCACCTCGGCGATCAGGAACATCTGGACGTTGAGCCAGAATCCGTCCAGGATCGCGGGGAACGTCTCGCGGAACTCCGCGCCGTCCAGGAACCGGCTGTGCAGCCGGTCCCAGCCGGGCGAGGCGACCACGGCCGCCGCCACCGCCACGAGGCTGACCAGGGTGCACAGGGTCGCGATCCATCTGTTGCGCCGCTGGCGGGCGCGGCGGAACCGCTCCCGCTCGCGCTGCCGCTCGCTCGGCCGGTACTGCTCGTCCTGCGGGTTGGCCTGCTGATCCAGCTCGGCCGTGGTCTCGTGCTTCACTGTGCGACCCGCTACGGCTTGAGCTCGGGGGCGTGGGCCGAGGCCGACAGCCACTGGGAGGTGATCTTGTCCAGCGTGCCGTCGGCCTTGAGCGCGGCGAGCGCCTGGTTGACGCAGGGGGTCAGCCCGCTGCCCTTGCCCAGCAGCAGGCCGAACTGCTCCGGCGTGCCGCCGTGGTAGCCGAACTGGCCCAGGATCTTGCCACCGTGCACCTGTGTGCCCGCCAGGTAGAACACCGTCGGCAGGTCGGTGACGAGCGCGTCGATCTGGCCGTTCTGCAGGGCGTTGATCTCGTCGTTGGTGGTGTTGAAGACGCTCGGCTGCCGGCCGGGCTTTATCTCGTCGAGCACCGCCTGGTAGCTGGTGGTGGCAACCTGCACGCCGATCTTGGCGTCCTTGAGCGCGGCCAGTGAAGTGGCGCCCGCGTACTTGGACTTGTTCAGTACCAGGACGGCCTGATTGGCCGTGTAGTAGCTGGTCGAGAAGTCCACCGCCTTCGCCCGTGCCGGGGTGCTGGAGATCTGGTTGATGTCGAAGTCGAAGTTCTTCGGTCCCGGGGCGTAGGAGCTGTCGAACGGTTCGACCACCCACTTCACCTGGCTCCGGCTGAAGCCGAGCTTGCCGGCCACCGCGTAGGCCACGGCACTTTCGAAGCCCTTGCCGTTGGACGGGTCGTTGTTGTCGAACCACGGCGTGTAGGCCGGGGAGTCGGTGGCGACGGTCAACTGCCCCTGCTTGTAGAGGCTCGGGCTGGTCGCGCAGTTGCCGGAGGCCGTCGCTGTGGCCTTGGCCGTGCTCTGGGGCTGGGGCGCGCAGGCGGCGGCCGTCAGCACCACGACGGCGCCGAGCGAGGCGGCGAGGGACGTGCGGGAGAGGGACATGGGGGTTCCTTTGGAAATGCTGTCCGGAACGGACGGTGCGAAAGAAAAGCGGGGGGCAGTGCGTGCGCTCAGCGACACTGATCGGCGGCGTAACGCACGAGGTCAACGTGCCGACGGCGCACCAGGCGGAGGATTCCGGACACGCGCTTCAGCATTCCGGGCGGTGCGGTGCGGTGTCAATCGAGGCGGCCGTCGTTCGAGATGCAGCGACAACGCGTCAGCCGGTGGGATGGAGGACCCGGTCGCCTTCGCGCAGACCGAACAGTTCGGCTGCGGAACCGCCCCGCACGACCAGTTCGGCGAATCCCAGGCCCGAACTTCCGGTGGTGATGCCCGGCTCGCCGTACGGCACATCGGGCAGCCGGTCGTAACAGCGCACCTGGATCCGGCGGCCGTCGCGGGCGCTGTGGACGGGCAGACCAGCCGCCGCCCGGTGGCCGGGGATGGCGGCGACGGGGCGGTCCAGCTTGCAGTTGCCGAAGTTGTCCACCACGGCGACCCGCACCGCGCCGGCCGTCTCGGCGCCCACCGCCCGCTGGTCTGGCCCACCCACGACGTGCGGCCGTGCGGGGACCGGGCGACCGTCCACCAACCAGCGGGCCAGCAGCGGCACGTACCAGAGGCTGCGGAACTGGGTCCGCCCGATCTCCTCGGCCTCGGCCGGCGACAGCTCGGCCCACTGAGCGGCGGCGGTCTCCACCACCTCGCGTACGTCGGTGACCTGAACTTCCGTCAGCTCCAGATAGGTCGACAGCGGCGCGAGGACTCGGGGATTCAACGTACTGATCACCAGATGCTGCTTGTGGCGGAAGTAGCAGAACGGCGCCCCGTTGGGCCAGGAGCCGTCCCGCGGCGCGATATTGACCAGCACCACGACCGGGTGCGTCGGCGCGCCGACGAGTTCGGTGGCGCGCAGCAGGTCGAGCAGCGTGAGCGCGGCGACGCCCTCCGGGTCCGGCCCGGTCAGCGGAAGGACACTCGGCGTGGCCCCGAAGAGGGCGGCGATCCTGGCCGACTGTCGGGCCACCGCGTTGGGGTCGGCGCAATCGGTGAGCGAGATGACCGGGGGGTGGGTCATGGCGAGGTCTCCTGTGAATGGAGTCGGCCGCACGCGGCAGCCACGGGGACGACTGGGGGTGGGTGAGGAGCGCGGGAGGCAGCGGGGACAACAAAAAACGGACCCTCCGTTGCCGGAGGGTCCGTCGCGTCCTGCGCGCACACGGCTTCGCTAGCGAAGCGCCTCCGACATTCGGGGCATCATTCGCATCATGGCGAGGGTGGTGGTGTGCAGCATGGAGGGCACCATAGCACCGCAAATACCCACGCGGTCCGCCCTGACCAGCATGTGGACCGGGACCGTCGCGGGGAGGGGCTGCGCGGGCCGGTCGGCAAGGACCGCGTTGGCGAGTGCGAACCGGGTGACCCGCTTCTTCAACGCCGCTGAAGTCGAGCACCGTCTGGTCCCGCGGGGTGGACAGCCGCACCGTACGGACTCGTGCGGCGCACTGGGCGCGTGGCTGCGCCGAACGGTGGCGCCAGGCGTCGTCGGCCAGCAAAGCCGTGATGGTCTGCGGCAGTTCTTCTCCTTCGCTGCTCTCACCGCGGAGGGGCTCTTCGTCTTGTCGCTGCCCCGCAGCCTGCCCGTGACGGCCAGTTGCAGCGCCGCCGCGAGTTCCGCTCTCGCATCGTGCTCCATCGCCCGCTCGGTCCACACCGCCGCCACAGCACACTCCTCCCCACAACCGCTCGCCTCCCTCACCCCACGGCGTCCGCTCGGCTTCGCGTCCGCACCCACCCGCGGCGGCGGTAGGGTCCGCCGCGTGAGCGAGTACCAGTACTACGAGTTCCAGGCCCTCGATCGACCGCTGAGCCGCGAGGAGCAGGAGCAGCTGCGGGCCATCTCCACACGTGCCCGGATCACGGCCACCAGCTTCACCAACGCCTATAACTGGGGTGACCTGAGCGGCAGTCCACGCCGCATGGTCGAGCGCTACTTCGACGCCCACCTGTACGTCACCAACTGGGGCACCCACCGGCTGATGCTGCGTCTGCCCAAGGCAGCCCTGGCCTTGCCCACGGTGAAGCCGTACTGCCTCGACCACCATGTCGACGCCTGGACCACCCGCACCCACCTCCTGCTCGACCTCACCAGCGAGGACGAGGGCGGCGACTGGGTCGAGGGCGCCGAGGACTCCCTGGCCGCCCTCGTCGGCGTACGCGACGAACTCTCCACCGGTGACCTGCGCCCCCTCTACCTCGCCTGGCTCTCCGCGCTCACCGCCTGGGAACTCGAAGACGACGAAGAAGAGGAGTACCAGACCTGCCCCGAGCCGCCTGTCCCGGCCGGGCTCGGCGAACTGACCGCCCCGCAGCGCGCGCTCGCGGACTTCCTGCGCGTAAATGACGACCTGCTGACAGTAGCGGCCCAGGCCAGTCCCACCACGCCCAAGGAGCCGGCCAAACCCACGAAGAAGGACATCGCCCCGCTGATCGCCGCCCTCCCGCAGAAGGAAAAAGACGCTCTGCTCCTGCGGCTCGCCCTCGGCCCGGAAACCGGGTTGCGCACCGAACTCCTGCACCGCCTGCGCGGCACCACAGCCCCCACCACGGTCACCGGGCGCCGATCAGCAGCCCACCTCCTGGACGCCGCCCACACACGGCGCACCGAACGCCGACAGCGCGCCGAACACGAACGAGCCACAGCCCGCAACCAGCACCTGACCGCCCTCGCAGGCGAGGCCGAACACATCTGGCAGCAGGTCGAGGCACACATCGCCACCAAGAAGACCAACGCCTACGACCAGGCCGTCACCCTCCTCGCGGAACTACGCGAGGCGTACGTACACACCGGACGGAGCACGGACTTCCGAGAGCGCCTCACCAACCTGCGCGAGGACTACCAGCGCCGCCCCGGCCTCATCCACCGCCTCGACCACCACGGCCTCCGGTGACAACGCCACTCCCCTGTCTGCAGGCTTCCGCAGCGAGACCACCGCGTAGCAGAGCCCAGAGCGACCCCACACCACCCGTGATCGCCCCGCATGTGCAGGTCAGTGTCGTGCGCACGAGCGACCACGTACCCCATGCCTCACCGTCTCTCCGCTACTGCCAGGCGCGGACCAGATCTTCAGGCCCCCAGTGGGCCGCAAGCGGCAGACTGCCGACGACACCGCTGCGGGACACCGCGACCAGCGGCGTGTCCGGCCCGGCACCGGGCACCGCGAGTACGTCCCGAGCCAGGACGTCGTATTCACGCCGGCCGAACGGCTGGGACTCCAGCCACTTGATGGACCCGACGAAGTGCACCGCGCCCGCGACGGGGGTTGGGGTCTCCCCTGCTCGAACGGGGTTGAGAGCTTGGGGAAGGTCAGTGCCGACCAGGTCGATCTCGGGGTTGCCGGTTCCACCAGCCGCCGACCGCTTCAGTCTCCGGCAATCGCTCGTCGGGCAACAGCCGCAGCAGCGACTCGCGGATGAGCGGCTCGACCGCACGCCCCCGCCAAACAGGAGCCGCCAGCAAGGGACGGTCCGCCGCCGACCTACCGATTCAGCCGGACAACCGTCTCGATCACCAACTGCCCTCCGTCGACCAGCGGCTCCGCCCGCCCCCAAGCTCCGAGCGCCCCGCCGGGCGCACCCTTCAGGAGGTGCCAAAAGACCCCGTCACCAGCGGAAACGCTGAGGCCGGGGTCTTCGCGTATGTGCAGGCATGTGCAGTGCCGAGCGGCCCCAGGACGGGGTCTGTGGACTATTCGTGGACAGGATCTTGGAGCGTATGCCCAGGTCACAGCATCTGTCTCGGACGCGGACGCAGCCCGGCGTGCCAGTCCCGCTCGAGATCCTCTGCGTCGAATACGCTGCGAAGGCATCCGACCTGACGCCCTTGATATTGCGTACACACAACGGACTGCCGCACGGCGGCGGCTCTTCACGTCGGCCCGGATGGGGCAGCTCCCGAATGCAGGAAGGGGTGTGGCATGAGGTCCCCAGGCGTGCACCTGCGGGAGATCACCGACGACAACCGGGATGCCGTTCGTGCCCTCCGCGTCCGACGTGACCAGAAGCAGTTCGTCGCCTCCGTGTCCAAGTCGCTCAAGGAGGCGGCAAAGAAACCGGAGGCCAATCCCTGGTACCGCGCCGTGTACAGCGGCGACGAGCCAGTCGGCTTCGTGATGCTGTCGTGGAAGCCGCCGGCTGGTCCTTACAAAGGGCGGCACTTCATCTGGCGCCTCCTCATCGACAAGCGGCACCAAAGGCGAGGGATCGGCCGAGAGGCGCTCACACAGATCGCCGCCCTGGTTCGCGCCGACGGTGCCACCGAACTGCTGACCAGCTACGATCCCGGCGACGGCGAACCGTGGCCCTTCTACCAGAAGTTCGGGTTCGAACCCACGGGGGAGATCGACGACGGCGAGATCGTCCTGCGGCTCACCTTCCCCGCTCAGTGAGCTCGTACGGAAAGCGATCGTCCCTCGCTGAAACGGAACGCAAAGCGGCAGGTGCAACCAGCGGCCGATGGCACGCAGCTGAGACACGATGAAGCCCCCGGCCCATGCACTTGAGTTCTAGTGGTCGTCGCAACACCCCAGCTCAAGGGGTGCGATGGAGTTCGAGATCCGCAAGGACAGACGCGGCGGGGGCGGTCGTCGGCT
>NZ_JBSFLQ010000057.1:0-36118 GCF_053599115.1 Streptomyces sp. NPDC001020
CGGCAACACACCCGACGACGACACCAACTCCCGCAACGGCCAACACTCCAACACCCCCACCACCTCAGGAGCCACAGCCACAGCAAGACGCGCCACCGCAGACCGCGACTCATCACGCAGGGCGCGGACGGCCGCCCGTATCACGTTCCGCTGCGGTCCCTCCGGTACTCCCTCCGCGGCCCGCTCGTACAGGTCGGCCCCCTCCTCCAGGACGAGCGCGACATCGATGCGCGACGGGACCTTGATCCGCGCACTGTGCCGCCAGGTGGTGACCGGATCGCTCCACGCCTCCACCAGGTACGCCCACTTGCCGACCGACCGCGGCGTCACCTCGGCGACCCAGCGGTCCGTGCCAGGCTCCAGTTCACGCATCGGCGTCCAGGGACCGGGACGCCCCTGCGGGTCCAGCAGAACGACATTGGCGCCGATCGCGTCATGCCCTTCGCCGAAGACCGTCGCGGAGACCTCGAACGTCTCCCCCACCACCGCCTTCGCCGGGCGCCTGCCGCCGTCGACTGCCGGACGGACGTCCACGATCGGGATGCGTCCGATCAGGGTCACACCGGTCACCTCCCACTCTCTTGGCTGAGTCACCGTCCCGGCCGGTTCGCGAGGTCACGTTCGAAGGCATGCGACAGTCGTGCACGGAGCGGGATTGATCCGTCACGACATGCGAACCCCCACTCATGGTGCACGGCGTGACACCCAGCGTCCTGTTCGGTTTTAAACCACAGAGGCGCATGTGGCTCGTGTTGCACGAATGGAGTAGCCCTCGCACTCTGGTACTGACTCAGAAGCGCTGACCGATCACGCTTCGTATATGGGGCTCGACCCAGAAGGGCGACGAGAAGCGAGAGCTTCGCCGGTGAGGAGCCGACAACGATGGAGAACGCAGCACCCTGCTACTACCACCTCGACGTGGAGGTCAGTCCGGCGCGGATCGGGCAGGTCAGGCGGATCCTCGCCGCCCACCTCCGCTACTGGAACATCGAGACGCTCGTCGAGCCCGTCTGCCAGTGCGCCGAAGCGTTGCTGCGCACGATCGACGAACACGCGACGGACAAGAACACCACGCTTGAGATGTGGTGGAACGGTCAGCACCTCATCACCGCGATCCAGGACAGTGAGCCGGACATCCGGCCGCACTCCGCGCCGAGAGGCTGCCTGGTACAGATCGCGGCACTCAGCAACGGTTGGGGCTGCTGCGCCACCGCTACCGGCGGAAAGATCATCTGGTTCTCGCAACGGGCCCGTGCCACTGATCACGCCCCGCTCGTCCCGGTGGCGCCCGTGCCCAGCCTGCACGATGCGCGCGCCGTTCCCCGCGGTCTACCGCCGGCGGCGGTCGCTGCCGCACGGGAGCGGCAGGAAGCATCGGCCGAGCAGCCGGAGCCGACCACGGCGGACGCGTGACCACCGCGACCGACTGCCCCGTCCGCGTGGCCCTGGCCCCGTCGCGTGGACAGCCCGGTCCCGTGTGATCGACACTCGGCGGATGGCGAAGTACTTCGACGTTCACCCCGACAACCCCCAGCCGCGCACGATCGGCCAGGTCGCTCACAACATTCGCGACGGCGCGCTCGTGGTCTACCCGACGGACTCCTGCTTCGCACTGGGATGCCGCCTGGGCAGCCGTGACGGCATGGAACGCATCCGCACGATCCGCGATCTCGACGACCGCCATCACTTCACGCTGGTGTGCCGGGACTTCGCCCAACTGGGCCAGTTCGTGTACTTCGACAACGACGTGTTCCGCGCGATCAAAGCGTCGACCCCCGGCAGCTACACGTTCATCCTCCCCGCGACCCGCGAGGTGCCGCGCAAGCTGCTCCACCCGAAGAAGAAGACGGTCGGCGTCCGCATTCCCGACCACGTCGTGGCACAGGCGCTGCTGGCGGAGCTCGGCGAGCCTCTGCTGTCCAGCACTCTGCTCCTGCCGGGCGACGAGGAGCCGATGACGCAGGGGTGGGAGATCAAGGAGCGGCTCGACCACGTCGTGGACGCCGTGATCGACTCGGGGGACTGCGGCACCGAGCCGACGACGGTCATCGACTTCTCCGGCGGCGAGCCCGAGATCGTGCGCGCGGGAGCGGGGGACACGTCACGGTTCGAGTGACGGCCCTTCGGGGTGCGAGCCGACCCCGAGGCGCTCGCCCCCACTGTCCGGCCGAGCAAACGGTCTCGCACCGGTCACCGCGGTCCGCGGACGTACTGGTGCACAGGATCCGCCGGGTCGACGCTGGCGAGTCACCGCACCGCCCGTCCGCAACCGGTGCTCCTGCGCGGGCCGGTCGGACCCGAGGAGCGACCGGTCGGCCCTCGCCCCTGTGACCGGCCTGCACGACCCTGAAGGTGACAGCGTCACCGAGGACCGCCGAGGACCGCCATGGACCGCTTCCCGAGCCCAGGGGACAAGCCGCACCGCCTGCTCGCGGCGCTGCCCGTGCCGCGGAAGCTCGAAACGGCGCTGCTCGCCGTGACGGCCGCCGCCCTGGTGGCCGGAGGCGGCTTCTGGCTCTCCGGCTCCCCGGGCCTGGCCGACCTGTGCTGGGGACTGGGCACCATAGCGGCCGTGGCCCCCGCGGTGGGCTGGGTACTGGCCGAACTGCGCAAGGGACACGCGGGCGTGGACCTGATCGCGGTTCTGGCGCTCGGCGGCACCCTGGCGGTGGGTGAGTTTCTGGCCGGTGCCCTCATCGCGCTGATGCTCGCCACCGGACGCACCCTTGAGGCCGCCGCTCAACGGCGGGCCTCCCACGACCTGCGCGCGCTGCTGGAACACGCGCCGCGCTCCGCCCGCCGCCGCATCGGCTCCGAGGTGCGCAAGGTGCCGCTGGCCGAGGTGGCCGTCGGCGACCTGCTAGTCGTCGGACCCGGTGAGGTCGTTCCGGTCGACGGCCAGGTGGCGGGCACCACGGCCGTGCTCGACGAATCGGTGCTCACCGGAGAGCCCGTGGCCGTCACTCGCACCGCGGGTCAGAGCGTGCGCAGCGGTACGGTCAACGCGGGCAGCGCCTTCGACATGCGGGCCTCGGCGATCGAACGCGACAGCACATACGCCGAGATCGTACGGCTGGCCCAGCAGGCCGGAGCGGAGTCCGCGCCCGTCGTCCGCCTCGCCGACCGCTACGCCGCCTGGTTCCTTCCGCTGGCCGTCGGCGCGGCCGGTCTGGCCTGGCTGGTCAGCGGCTCCGCGGTCCGGGCGGTGGCGGTCCTGGTCGTCGCCACGCCCTGCCCGTTGCTGCTCGCGGCGCCGGTGGCGATCGTCTCCGGTCTGTCGCGGGCCTCCAGGCTGGGCGTGGTGATCCGCGACGGCGGGTCCCTGGAGAACCTGGGACGGGCCCGGACCCTTCTGCTCGACAAGACCGGAACCCTCACCGGAGGGCGTCCCCGGGTCCTCGACGTGTCCGCCGCGCCCGGCTGGAAGCCGGCCGAGGTGCTGCGGCTGGCCGCCTCGGTCGACCAGTACTCCCCGCACATCCTGGCGCGGGCCATCGTCGACGCGGCGCACGAGCGCGGCCTCGGCCTGTCGGTGCCGACAGGGGTCTCGGAGGAGCCCGGGCGGGGCGCCACCGGCACCGTCGACGGCCACCGTGTCAGCATCGGCCGCCCGGCCGCAGGCTGCGAACAGCCCGCCTGGGCCCGAGCCGCCGACAACCGCGCGGTCCTGGACGGAGCCGCCGCCGCCTGGCTCACCGTCGACGGCGCCCTCGTCGGCGCGGTCCTCCTGCGCGACCCGATCCGTCACGACGCGCCCCGGACGCTGCGCCGTCTGCGCTCCGCCGGCATCGACCGGATCCTGATGCTCACCGGCGACCGGCCCGAGCCGGCCCGCGAGGTCGCGGCCGTCCTCGGGCTCGACGACGTACGCGCCGAACTCACCCCGGCGGGCAAGGTCGCCGCCGTACGTGTCGAGCGCGAGCGCGCCGTCACCGTGATGGTGGGCGACGGCGTGAACGACGCCCCGGCCCTGGCCGCCGCGGACATCGGCGTGGCCATGGGCGCCCACGGCTCCACGGCCTCCTCCGAAGCCGCCGACATCGTCCTGACCACCGATCGCGTGGACCGATTGGCCGACGCCGTCGCCGTCGCCGTACGCGCTCGGCGCATCGCCGTCCAGAGCGCGCTCGGCGGCATGCTGATGTCGCTGGCCGCCATGGTCGCGGCCGCCTTCGGCCTGCTTCCTCCCGCCGTGGGTGCCCTGCTCCAGGAGGGCATCGACATCGTCGTCATCCTCAACGCGCTGCGCGCCCTGCGGGTGGACCGGACGGCGCGGCCCTCGCTGGAGCCCGCCGCGGAAGCCCTCATCCGCCGCTTCGCCGCCGAACACGACGACCTGCGGGATGCCCTCGAAGCCGTACGCGATGCCGCCGACCGGCTGTCGGAGGGGATCGGCCCGGAGGCGCTCGAGACGGTCGGCGAGGCGCACCGGCTGCTCACCGAACGGCTGTTGCCCCACGAGTACGCGGAGGAGCACGAGCTCTACCCGGCGCTCGCGCCCACCCTCGGCGGTCCCGAGGCGACCGCCACGATGAGCCGCGCCCACACGGAGATCGAACGCCTGTCCAGGCGCATCGCCACTCATCTCACACTCGCCGAGGCCGACGGAGGCCTGGCACCGGAACAGCTCGACGACCTGCGCGCCAGTCTCTACGGGCTGCACACCGTGCTGCGCCTGCACTTCGCGCAGGAGGAGGAGAGCTACTTCTCCCTCGCGCCGTGAACCGTGCTCGTGCCCCGGCTCGGCTGGTCCGGTCCCGAGGAGAGGTGCAGGCTGAGAGACAGGAAACGGCTCCTGCGGCGCACGGAAGTGATCACGATGGAAGCCAAGCACTGGACCGTGCAGATCTACATCACGGAGGACGGCGACGACACCCATGCGCGTGCCGTGCTGACCACCCGCGACACGTCGACCGTCACCGGCAGGGGTGAGGCCCGGCGCAATCCGATCGACCGGCCCATTCCGGAGATCGGCGACGAACTCGCCGTAAGCCGTGCGCTGGAGGACCTCGCCATCCGGCTGCACGACGTCGCCTCGGACGACATCGTGCAGTTGGCGGGCCCCGCCGCACCATGAGGGCCCCTTCCCGGGTTTCCCGGGGTCCATGACCGCGAGCCGCCGGTACGCGGTCGCGGCCCGCCCTCAGTCGTGCGGCACCAGTGCGACCGGGCACATCACGTGGTGAATCAGCGCGTGTGCGACCGGACCGGTGTGCGGCAGGGCCGCGGGACGGCGCCTGCGGCGGCCGACCACCAGGAGGCCAGCCCCCGCTGCCGCCTTGACCAGGACGTGCGCCGGGCGCCCCTCGTACGGACTCTCCCGCACGAACACGGTCGGGAACTTCTCGCGCCACGGCGCGAGCAGCACCTCGAGCCTGCGCTCCGCTTCCGCCTTGACCTGTGCCCGCTCCTGGGCGTCCGGCAGGCCCCGGATGTAGGGGACGTGCCAGGCCTGCACCACCCGCAGCGGCGCCCCGCGCAGTTCGGCGGCATGGAACGCGAACTCCAGCACGGCGTCACAGGGCGCGTCGACGTCGACGCCTACCGCGACGTCGCGGTAGGGCGTCCGGTCCGACTGCTTCCCCCGACTGTCCGGCAGGTGCTCGTTCGGGGCGCTGTCACCGGCACGCACGAGGACGACCGGCCGCTCGACACGGGCCACCGCGGCCAGGGCGACGGACCCGGAGAGAAACCCGCCGACCCCGCCGAGGCCCTGGCTCCCGATGACCAGGAACTCGGCGTTCTCCGCCTCGGCGAGCAGTGCGGGCCCGGGCCGCATCCGCACCTGCACGGGGGCGATGGACAGTTGCGGGTACCGCTCGCCCAGCGAGACGGCGGTGTCCCGCAGCACATGACGTGCCCCGACCCACGGGCCCCGTGGCTCGGTCAGGGACGTCCGCGTGGGTTCCTCGGGCAGACCCTCCCAGGCGTGCACCAGACGTAGTTGCCGGCCCCGGCGCAGGGCTTCCCTCGCCGCCCAGTCGGCCGCGGCGAGGCTCGCGCGCGAACCGTCCAGACCGGCGACGACTGGCCTCGACATGAGGGTCACCTCCCGGGTCACCCGGTGTGCGCGTGCGGCGCGGTCAGCACGGCCGGACTGTCACTCGTGGGGCACGACGGCCAGGGGGCAGCCTGCGTGCCGGATCACGGCGTGGGTCACGGGGCCGGTAGGGGGGCCGATGGCCCGCTCGGTCAGACGACGGCCGACGACCAGCAGACTCGCCGACGGCGCGGCCCGTACGAGCGCCGCCGTGGCCTTGTCCGCAACCACCGACTCCGCGACCCCCACGTCGGGGTACTTGTCGCACCACGGCTGGAGCACGGCGGACAGGAAACCCAGCCACTCGTCCGCCCGCTCGGAAGCGCTCACAAGGCCGATGTCGCCGTTGCCGAGGCCGAACGGGGAGGGCGCGTGCCAGGCGTACATGGCCCTCAGCCGTGCCTGCCGGAGCCGGGCGGCGTCGAAGGCGAACTCGATGGCCTTGTCGCTCGGGTCCGCGACGTCGACGCCGAGCACCACGTCCCGGTATCCGGTGCGCGTGGACGCGCTTCCGTCGTCCGCCGGGAGGTGTTCGTCCTCGGCCTTCTCACCCGCACGTACCAGGATGACGGGCCCTTCGGCGTCGGCCACCACGGCCAGGGCGACCGAGCCCAGCAGTACCCCGGTGACGCCGCTCGGTCCGTGTGAGCCCAACACCAGCAGGTCGGCCTGTTCGGCAGCCTGTAGCAGGGCCGCGGGGGCCGGGCCCTCGACCTGCTCGTCGGACAGGTGTATGCCGGGGCACGTACGGCGCAGATGTTCCGCCGCCGACTGCAGAACGCGGCGCGTCGGATGCGGCAGGGTGGCCTTCGTCGGCGGAACCTCCTTCTGCCGGGGGTGCCGACAGAAGGCGTGGACCAGGAGCAGCGGGCAGTTACGGCGCATGGCCTCGCGCGCCGCCCACGCGGCGGCGGACAGGCTCGCGGCGGTTCCGTCGACTCCGGCAACGACGGGCGGAAGCATGGCGCCCACCTCCAGCGCTGGCTCTCCTTCCCCCTACCAGCGTCGCTCCGCGGCGCCCGGAGGGCACATGGGCTGTCAGGTCCTCACCGGGGACCGTCCGGCCCATCGCCGCGACGTCTCAGTCCGGGAGCAGCAGGAGGCAGGTCTCCCCCGGTTCCAAGGGCACCGCGCGGTCCCCCAGCCGAATGTCGATGGGGGAACGGTCGGACGAAGGCACCGCGATCTGCAGCGACCCGTGCTCCAGCCGCAGCCGCACGCCCCAGTGCCCCTGGTACTGGATGGCGAATCCGTACGACGACAGCTCCGGTAGCGGCGCCGGGTCGAGCCAGAGCGCCCCGGCGCGGGTCTCCAGTCCGGTCAGCCCCCGCTGGACGAGGTCGAGGGTGCCGGCCATGGCGCCCAGGTGGATGCCCTCTCCGGTGGTGCCGCCCTGGAGGTCGGCGATGTCGCTCCGCAGCGCCTCCTGGAAGTACGTCCATGCCTCCGAACGCCGGGCGCGGGCCAGGACCCAGCTGTGGACGAGGCCGCTGAGGGTGGATCCGTGGCTGGTGCGGGCCAGATAGTAGTCGACGGTGCGCCGCCAGGTGTCCTCGTCCAGCCGGTGGCCCAGGCGCTCGAAGAGGCCCCGGAGTTCGGCCGGTGGGAAGAGGTAGCCCAGCATGAGCACGTCGGCCTGCTTGGACGCCTGGTAGCGGTTGACGGTGTCGCCCTCCGCCTCCAGGATCCGGTCGAGGCGCTTGATGTTGCCGTAGCGCTCGCGGTAACCGTCCCAGTCCAGCTCGGCGAGGTCGCCGTAGCCTTCGAACTGGCTGATGACCCCGTCGTGGAAGGGCACGTGGATCGTGCGGGACACCTCCTCCCACTGTTCGAGTTCGCCGTCGTCGAGTCCGGTGCGCTCGACGAGTTCACGCCGCCGGGGTTCGGGGAGGGTGTGCAGCACCTCCAGGGTGCGGCTGAGCACCCAGGCGGCGGTCACGTTGGTGTACGTGTTGTCGTCGAGTCCGGGCTCGAGCGCGCCCGGATAGCCGTCGTGGTACTCGTCGGGGCCGACCACGCCCCGGATACGGTGCCGGGCGAGGCCCTCGTCGTAGGTGGCCGAGTCCGCCCAGAAGCGGGCGATCTGCAGCAGCATCTCGGCTCCCTTGGTGTGCAGGAACTCGGCGTCCCCGCTCGCCTCGCAGTACTGCCACACGTTGTACGCCACGGCCGAGCCGACGTGCCGCTGGAGGCGGGTGTGGTCGGGCAACCAGCGTCCGGAGCGCGGGTTGAGGTGCAGTTCCTGGGTCTCCTCGCGGCCGTCGCTGCCGCTCTGCCAGGGGTAGAGCGCCCCACGCCGGCCGATCGCGCGCGCCGCGGAACTGGCACGGCGCAGGCGCCGGTGACGGTAGTGCAGCAGGGCGCGGGAGACCTCGGGGAAGTGCAGGTTGAGGTACGGCAGCACGAACAGTTCGTCCCAGAAGATGTGTCCTCGGTAGGCCTCCCCGTGCAGTCCTCGGGCGGGCACGCCCACGTCGAGGTCGGCGGTGTGCGGCGAGAGGGTCTGCAGCACGTGGAAGAGGTGCAGTCGCAGGATGCGGCCCGCCTCCCCGGAGACGTCCAGGCCGGTTCGGCGCCAGAGCTGGTGCCAGGCGGTGCGGTGGGGCACCAGCAGCGCGTCGAATCCGGGGGCCTCGCCCACCCGGGCGACCGCGGCACACAGCGGGTCGCTGATCGCGGGGTCACGGGAGGTGTGCAGGGCGATGGTCTTGTCGACGGTGGCCGTCCGGCCGGAGGTCAGGCGCAGGCTCACCCGCTGGACGGCGCGCGGGTGGGTGTGCTCGGTGGTGACGGGCACGTCGGCGGTCAGCCGGGACGCCAGGCCGATCCGGACGTCCGAGGTGCGGGTGCGGCAGCGCAGCCACACCGTGTCCGGGGTCGCGGTGCCACTGTGCACGTGGACCAGATGAGTGCCCTCCAGGTCGCGATAGCGGGCCACGCCGGTATTGGTGACTCCCCCGTCGAGGGCGGCCTCGACCTCCACCCCGCCGTCGAAGCCCTCGGTGGTGAACTCGGTG
This sequence comes from Streptomyces sp. NPDC001020, assembly GCF_053599115.1. Classification (NCBI taxonomy): domain Bacteria; kingdom Bacillati; phylum Actinomycetota; class Actinomycetes; order Kitasatosporales; family Streptomycetaceae; genus Streptomyces; species Streptomyces sp. NPDC001020. Next base: position 9,058 of record NZ_JBSFLQ010000057.1, read on the forward strand.
CGCAGGGCGGCGAGGTGTGGGTCGGCCATGTGCACGATGCGCTGTTGGCGCACGGACAGCGCCCGTCCCCCGCCGAGCCCGTAGCGCGTCCGGCGCTCCAGCAGGCCCGAGGACAGATGCAGGACCTGCCGGTGGTCGAGCACGCTCCCGGTGTCCGGCGTGAGCCACTCATGCCCGGTGATGCGGAAGCGCAGCGGCAGCCAGTTCGGAAGGTTGACCATGTCCTCGTTCTCCACCTGGCGTCCCGCCACCCGCGAGGTGAGCCGGTTGTAGCAGCCGGCCACATAGGTGCCCGGGTAGTGCACGTCGTCGGCGGTGCATTCGGGCAGCGCCCCCCGGGTGGCGAAATAGCCGTTGCCCAGCGCGCACAGGGACTCCCGCAGGCGTTCGTCCAGGGGGTTGTAGCCCTCGTACTGCCAGGTCCAGACCGTCACTGCGGCGTTCCTCCCACGAGCAGTTCTCCGGAGCCGCCCGCGACGACGCCGGCACCGTGCCGCATCAGTCTCGCGCCGGTGACGGACGGGCGCTGGGGTCCACGCCGATACCGAGGGGCGAATCCACCGTGGCAGCGCGGTGCGACCCCTTCGGTCCGCAGCGGGCGGTCACACTCGTTGCGGCACGACCGCGACCGGGCAGTCCGCGTGGTGCAGCAGCGCATGGCCCACCCGGCCGAACTGGAGGCCGATGTGGCCGTGCCTGCGCCGTGTTCCGACGACGACGAGGTCGGCGGCGGCCGAGCGCTTCAGCAGCACGGTGCGGGCAGGCCCTTCGGCCGTGGCGGGGCGCACCCGGATGCCCGGGTGAGCCGCCCTCGCGTCGTGGAGCAGGGCGTCGAGGTGGGCGGACGCCTCCTGCTCGTGCCGACTCGTGGCTTCCCCGACCGACACCGCGAGGTCGGTGGTCTCGTACGCGGGGCTACGCCAGGCGCGTACGACGTCGAGGATGCACTTGCGTGCCTCGGCCTCGCGGAAGGCGAACCGCACCGCCTCGTCACTCATGCCGGGCTCCCCGGCGCCCAGCAGGATCCGGTCGTGGGCACCGGCCAGGCCCGCCTTGTCGCCGCGGACGACGATCACCGGGCAGTGGGCGCGCGCCGACACGGCCAGGCTCACCGAGCCGAGAAGCAGTCCCGTCAGCTCGCCCCGGCCACGGGAGCCGGTCACCAGGGCAAAGGCGTTGTTGCCTTCGCGCAGGAGGGCGGAGACCGCGTCCTCGGGCAGTACCTCCGCTGAGACCTGCACAGTGGGGTCACGGCGGCAGGCGCGCTCCGTCGCGGAGCCGACGATGTTCTCCGCCATGACTTTCTCGGCGGGGCGTTCCGAGCCGCTCGACGGTGTGGCGCCTTCGTAGCGTTCCCAGAGGGAGGCGTGCACCAGCCGGAGCGGCAGACCGTGCCGGGCGGCTTCGTCCACCGCCCAGTCGACCGCCGTGAGGCTGGAGTCCGACCCGTCGATGCCCACGACCAGGGGCAGATCCATGCCTTACACCGCCTTTCGCAGGGCTGCGGAATCATGCGGAATCATCCAGGTCCCCCTCACTTTCGCATCACGCGACCGGGTGAAGCAGGGGCGGTTCGGCCCTCGGCGGGGACGTTCGGCCCATGTCGCCCCAACCGGCGGTGGCCCAGTGACAGCGGCCAGGGGCGGCCCCCCGGTTTGGGCCGAACGACCCCCTGCCGGGACCGGGCGGCCCGTGGTGCCGCGCACGGTCGCGCGCCCACGCTGATAGCAGTAGCCCCATGGCATCCCGGAGTGGTGCGATGACGATTTTTGGTCATGGCACTTCGCGCCCTCGGTTTGGCAGTCGGGAGCCGAGGCCCAAAGCCCGGTGCGGGCTTACGAGTTCGACGCGGTGACCGTACGGTCGATGTGTGAGGAGGACCCGGAGTTCGGTCGAGCGATCGCCCTCTGGGTGGGCTGCCTGCTCGCGCAGCGGCTGCATGCGGACCGCACCCGGCTGCTCGATCTGTACGCCCCCCTACGGCAGCGGCGACACACCATGGCCCGAAGCCCGCTGTACCGGGTCCCCCTACCGGTCGCCATGCCGTACGCTTCGACACCCCGAGGAGGAGACCGTGCCCGGCACACCGCACCTCGTGAGCGACGTGATGACGCGTGCCGTCGTCGCCGTCGGCCGCGACGCGCTGTTCAAGGACATCGTCAAGCTGATGGAGCAATGGCAGGTCAGCGCCCTTCCGGTACTGGAGGGTGAGGGCCGTGTGGTCGGCGTCGTCTCCGAGGCCGACCTGCTGCCCAAGGAGGAGTTCCGCGACAGCGATCCGGACCGGTGCACACAGCTTCAGCGCATGCCCGACCTGGCGAAGGCCGGCGCGCTGACCGCGGGGGACCTGATGTCCTCCCCGGCGATCACCGTGCACGCCGACAGCACGCTGGCCCAGGCCGCGCGCATCATGGCCCAGCGCAAGGTCAAACGGCTCCCGGTGGTCAACGACGAGAGTCTGCTCGAAGGCGTCGTCAGCCGTGCGGACCTGCTCAAGGTGTTCCTGCGGCCGGACAACGAGATCGCCGACGAGATCAGACGCGACATCGTCGACGTCCTCCTCCCGGCCCCGGTGGAGCCCATCCACATCATCGTCACCGAGGGTGTCGTCACTCTCACCGGGAAGATCCGGGAGCCCACCCTGATCCCCGTGACCGTCCGCCTGGTGCGTGCCGTCGAGGGCGTGGTGGACGTGGACTGCCATATCTCCGGAACCGGCGAGGAGTGACCGCCGGCGAAGGTTCGCGGCACGGTCCGAGTCCGACGCCGTGCACCCGCCGGCCGCCGGTCAACCGGTCGTCCTCCGCCACCTCGGCCCGACCTGCTCCCACTCCTGGTCCCATGCCTGCATGCGCTGCCGGTCCAGGCGTGCGCGGACCAGCCGCCCGCAGAAGAGCACCCCGCCCGCGGCGCTGAGCCCACCCAGCCCGCCGACGAGCGACGCCTCCACTCGCGTCTGCCCCTCGGTGGCCGGTCTGGGGACCAGCGCGCCCGCGCGGTCCGTCCACACGGTGACCGGTGCGCCCGCCTTCAGGCCGGGTTCGACCCTGGTCAGAGCCGTGCGCGTCGTACCGTCGGGGTTGCTCCAGCGCACCTTCGCCCACACGCCGCCGTCGCTGTAGTCGGATTCCACCTGTCGGTCCGCGTCCTTGGTCAGCACGGCCGACACCGTGTGCGTCTCGGCGCGGCGCGCGGCGAGTGCGTGGTCCACCGATGCCGCCGTCATACGGCCCGCGAGCACACCGGCCAGGAGGGCCAAGAGCCAGCTACCAAGGAGGATCCACGCCTCCACGCGGTCGCTTCGGCGCCGGAGCGGATTGCGCCGCCACCGCCACAGCCACACCCTCGCCCCCGTCCTACGACGTATCGTCCTCATCGGTCGTCACCTTCCTGCGCGGACTGGGGGGCGTGCTTGCTCGGGCTGGGGCGTGGCATACGCGGCCAAGAGGGGCGGGGAGGAGTGTCCCGCCGCGGGTGTGTCACGTGATGCTTCCGGCTTCTCAGGGCCGTCCTGCGGACTCGGGAGGGTCCGCGGACTCCGGAGGAAGGTCGGGGTCGAGGTCCGGGCGGCGGCGAGGACCCATGAGCGCGCAGTCCACGTCCACCACGCCCTCGACACTCCGCACCAGGCCTGCGACGACGGGGACGAGCGAGGTGTCGCGGATACGGCCGGTGAGCTTCACGACCCCGTCGCGCACCTCCACCCGGATCGGCTCCAGCGGGGCAGGGATCACATGGGCGACGATCTCGTGACGGATCTCCTCGGCGATGTCCTCGTCCTCCCGCATGAACACCTTGAGCAGGTCGGAGCGGCTGACGATGCCCAGCAGCGCGCCGTCGTCACCGACGACGGGCAGCCGTTTGACCCTGGCACGGGCCATGGTCCTGGCGGCGTGGGCCAGGGTCACGTCGGCATGGACGGTGACGGCCGGCGCGGTCATCAGCTCCTCGGCGGTCACGGCACCGGCCTTGGCGAGGTTGCCCAGCCATTCCAGCCTCTCGGCGGAGATGCGGTTGGTCGAGCGGACGCCGGAACGCAGGAGGTCGGTCTCCGCGTCGTGGAACTCCTCCTTGCGCAGCAGGTCCGCCTCGGAGACGACGCCGACGACCCTGTTGTCCTCCTCGAGTACGGGCATGGCACTGACCTTGCACTGCCGCATGGCCCTGACGATGTCCTTGAACGTCGCGGTGCGGACGAGGGCGACGACCTCGCGGGTCATGACATCACTCACAAGGCGGGGGGTGCGCTGCATGGTGTGTCCTCCGGTGGTGCTGAGGCGGGGACAGGGCTCGTGGCGTGGTCGTCGTGATCACGACTGTGCCTCCTCCCGCACGGCCGAGGGGCGCCCGAGACGGCTGTCGTCGCCGTGCGCACGCTCCTCCGTACCGTCCGTACGACTCTCTCAGCGTGCGGCATGGACCGGGCGGGAGCATGGGCCGAGTGGCCCTGCCCCGCGCTCCGACCGGCTCTCGTTGCACGGCTCGCCCTCGTCGGCACGCGATGGCTGGTCAGTCGTGCGGAACCACCACGACAGGTGCCACGGCGTGGCGGAGTACCGCATGCGTCACCGGGCCGATGTGCGGGCCGACCGTAGCGGGGCGGCTCCTGTGCCCCACGACGACCAGTGAGGCGTCACGGGAGGCGTCCGCCAGGTGCGAGCCCGCCGTACCGATCACGGACTGCTCGATCACCTCTACGGCGGGAAACCTCTCCCGCCACGAACGCAGGGCGGTGACCGCGGCCGAATCCGCCGGGGTGTTCCGGCCCTGGACGACACGCAGGGCTGCGGCACGACGGGAGGCCGCCTCGAACGCGACCGCGAGGACGGCGTCATGGAAGTCGCGGAGGCCGAGCCCGACGACGACGTCGTGGTACGGGCTACCCCCGGACGCGGTACCGAGAGGACTGGCCATGTGCGTGTCGGTTGCACCGTCACCGGCGCGTACCAGGACGACGGGGCGCTCGGCCCGGGCCACCACGGCCCGGGCCACGGATCCGAGCAGGAGTCCGGCCGCCCGGCCCGGCCCCCGCGTGCCGAGCACCAGCAGCCCGGCATCGTCCGCGGCGGCCGACAGGGCCGCCACGGACGGGCCGGGAACCTGGTGGGCGGCGACCCACAAGCCGGGGTGACGGTCCATCAGGGCGGTACGTACCTCGAGCAGCATGTGCGCGGACGGGCCCGTGAACGACACCTGATCATGTGGGGGTTGGTCGCCGGCGTGCACGATCCTCAGTTCCGCTCCGCGGAGCAGCGCCTCACGAGCGGCCCAGTCGGCTGCAGCGAGGCTCTCGGGCGAGCCGTCCAGACCGACGGCGACGGCAGGGAACATGGGCGGGCCTCCTTCGGTGTCCCACCCCACTGTGGTGTCCCGAAGGCCGCGGGAGCAGGGCCCGCAGGTCCCGATCTGCCGCCGACCGGCCCTGGTCCCGGTCGAAGACGGCTGGACGCCCTCTCGTTGACGACCTCGCACGATTGCCGCCGACGTGCAGTCAGGTCCGAACGGCAGCCGAGTCGCGGGGCGGCGATGCAGCACCGACGATTGAACTCGAACGTGCCCCTCCGCGAAGGAAGAGCCCATGCCTTGCCGTTCCTCGGCCCGCACTCACACGCTGCGCCCACTCGCTCTGCCGTTGGCCGCACTGGCCTGCACTCTCACGGCCGTTGTGCTGACCGGGTGCGCCCACGGCGGTAAAAGCCCCTCTGCCACCAAGACTCCCACCGCCCCGAATACGGCGGCGTTCTCCGGGACGCCGCCTTCCGTGCTGGCGTCTTCCGCATCCGCCGCGATCGCCTCCGCCCGTGCATCGGCCTCGGCGGCGGCGGCCTCCGCCTCGGCCCGCGCCTCGGAGTTCGAGGCATCGGTGAACGCCAACGCCGTCCGCGCCGCCGCTGCCGCCGAGAAGGAGCTGAAGCACGTGCACGGAGGGGGAAACGCGCGCTCCGAAGTCAACATGAAGGGGCTGCCCAAGTCCCAGACCGGAGGCGTACTGGCCGTCCTGCTCACCATCACCAACAAGACCGACCGGAAGGCCTCCTACGCCGTCCAGGTCGACTTCGTGAACGCGGAGGGCCATGCGGTCGAGACTCGGTTCGCGGGTGCGGAGAATCTCGCCCCCGGCAAGAGCGAGCAGCCCATCGCGTTCAGCCGCCGGCCCGCCGAGCCGGGGCTGAAGCCCCGGCTCACCAAGGCCCAGCGCTACTGAGCAAGGAGGCGGCTCGGGTTCCGCCCTGGAAGCCCACTGACGGCCGTCCCGGGTCACCCGGACGGCTCCTCGAGGTCGCGGCGCGAAAGGAGCGGCGCGAGGCTGTGGCTGTGCCGGTCAGGAGAGTGCGGTCGACCCGGCACGGTGGTGTGCGACCAAGGCCGCGCGGTCCAGAAAGGTGACGGCATGGCAGAGACGCTCGGCGGGGCGCGACAGGGCCCGGCGAAACCCGGCAGCAGCGGGCGGGTGAACGGCGTGTCCATGTTCGCCGGCCTGGCACTGGAGTTGAGCGGAACGCTGAGCTTCCTCCAGGGCATCACCGCTGTCGCACACGACGGTATGTTCGGCGCGACGCCTCAATATGAGTATCGCTTCGACCTGACCACCTGGGGCTGGATCCATCTCGTGCTCGGCGTCGCGCTGATGATTGCGGGTCTGGGAGTGCTGGCCCACAAGGGTTGGGGCCGGAGGGCCGGTTTGGCAGTGGGCGCGGTGAGCCTGATCACCCAGTTCATGTTCATTCCGCACTATCCCTTGTGGTCGATCAGCGTGATGGTTCTCGACCTCGTCGCCATCTGGACATTGACCAGGTTCGCGTTCGAGTAGGCGGAACCAACCGCCGGCGACCGGCCGAACAGACCAAAAAGCCCCGCACCGGCGCAGGCATCGGCCCGGTGATGCGGGTGGCCGCCTCCGGCGCCCGCTCAGGACGACAGGTCCACCCCGTACAGGGTGCGCCCGCCCACGAGTTCACGTCCCGTCACCAACTCGGGCTGGATGCGCACGAACACCTCCTTCGGTGATGGTGCCCAGGGTCGCGGACCCGTCCGGGCCAGCCGCTCGCATTCGCCGCGGTCGGTCACCACCGCGGCCGAACCGGTGACGACCACGCTCCAGCCGGACTGCGCGCTCGTGTCGATCTCGTCCGCCTCGAAGGCGACCACCGAGCCGTCGATCGCGCGCATCAGCTCGGAGAACGCCGAGATGCGCACCACCACCGCACCGTCGTCGTCCAGACGGAAGTTCAGCGGCACCACCGCGGGCAGCGCCTGACGCGTGTGGACGATACGGCCGACGGGGACCTGCGCCAACAGGCGCAGGCACTCCTGGCGTTCTAGTTCACGGAAACCGTCGTTCGGGTACATGTGCCAGTCCGTCTTCCGTCAGTTCGTCGTGCGCCGGGTCGGGCGGCGCAACTGGTGGCGTGCGGGGCCTGGTCATGCCTTTGCGGCCATGACCGGTCTCTTCTTCTTGTCACACGGCGTGGACCGCGACGACTTCGTGCTGTTCGCCGCCGACCACCACCTTGAGCGCGCCGGTGTCGGCGGCCCGGGCGAAGACGTCGTAGGCCTCCGCCATGCGGTCCAGCGGGAAGGTGTGCGTGACCAGCGAGGCGGTGGGCAGCCGACCGGCGGCCGCCATCCGCAGCAGCGTGGGAATGGAATAGGTGTCGACCAGCCCGGTGGTGATGGTCAGGTTCCTGCTCCACAGGTCTTCGAGATGGAGCGTGACGGGTTTGCCGTGCACACCGACGTTGGCCACGTGCCCGCCGGGCCGCACCATCCGGGTGCACAGCTCGAAGCTCTGCGGCTCACCGACCGCCTCGATGGCCACGTCCGCTCCCAGCCCATCGGTGAGGTCGGAGATCAGCTGTTCGGGGGCTTCACGGGCGTCGGCCAGGGCGTCGGCGCCAAGCCGTTTGGCGGCGTCCAGCCGGGCCGCGACCAGGTCTACGACGACGATGCGCTCCGGGGCCAGCAGCCGGGCTGTGGCGATCGCCGCGAGGCCGACGGGGCCGGCGCCGACCACGGCGACGGACGCCCCCGGCCGGACGTGTCCGTTGAGCACGCCGACCTCGTAGGCGGTGGGGAAGATGTCGGCGAGCAGCACGGCATCCTTGCTGTCCACCGCACCGGGCAGCGCGTGGACGGACAGGTCGGCGTAGGGAGCGCGGACGTATTCGGCCTGTGTGCCGTCGATCAGATGGCCGAGGATCCAGCCCCCGCCGCCGCGGCACTGGCCGTAGGACCTCTCCCAGCAGTAGCCGCACCGGCCGCAGGCAGTGATGCAGGACACCAGCACGCGGTCCCCCGGCTGGACGGTGTGCACGTCCCGGCCGATCTCGACGATCTCACCGACCGCCTCGTGTCCGAGGACGGTGCCAGGACGCACCGCGGGCAGGTCGCCCCTGAGGATGTTCAGGTCCGTCCCGCAGATGGTGGCGACGTCGACGCGCACGATCGCGTCGGTGGACTCCTTGAGACCGGGGTCCGGGACGTCCTGCCAGGCGGACTGTCCGGGGCCGTGGAAGACATAGCCCTTCATGACGATCCTCCCTTCCTCTCCCCCGGGTCCCCAGTCGTCCCCCGGGCTCCGCTACGGAGCGCCGCCGGAATCCGGTACGGCCGGGCGTCCCGCGTCACGCCGGGATTGCCCTGCACGTCCAGCTTGTCCGACCCCCTGGTGCTTCGCTTGGGCCGGTCGGCCCCTTCGCACGGCCGGACAGGGCCGATCGCATCGGGCGTCTTGGCGGGCCGCACGGGTGCGCGGTGCAATGGGAGAGCGGGCCACATGTCGCCTTACCGGCGCGCCGCACGCGCGAGGAGGTGGCCCCATGCGCTTCGACGAGGTCCTGGCCGACCCCGACCCGCCGACCCCGTACCGGGAGGTCGAGGTACCCGCCGGACGGGTACGGCTGGCCGCCCGGCTCGTCCTGCCCCTTCCGGCCCGGGCGGTGGTGGCCTTCGCCCACGGCTGCGGCAGCAGCCGGCACAGCCCACGCAACCGCTACGTCGCCGCCGCCCTCAACCGGGCCGGGTTGGGCACGCTCCTGCTCGACCTGCTCACCGAGGGCGAGGCACGCGAACGGAGCATCTTCTTCGACGCTTCTCTGCTGGCGAGGCGCCTGCATACCGCCGAGTGCTGGCTTCGCCGTGAAACCGCCCTGCCGGTGGCCTACTTCGGCGCCAGCGCCGGAACCGCCGCCGCCCTGGAGGCCGCCGCCCACCCCGGCGCCGACATCCGGGCGGTCGTCTCCCGCGGCGGCCGGCCTGATCTGGCGACGCACACGGCCCTGGCCCGGGTACGGGCCCCGACCCTGCTCATCGTCGGCAGCCAGGACACCCGGGTGCTCAGTCTCAACCGGCTCGCCGCCGACCGGCTGCGCTGCGAACACCGGCTGGCCGTCGTACCCGGCGCCACCCACCTCTTCACCGAGCCGGGAGCCCTGGCCACGGTCGCCGAACTGGCCCGGCACTGGTTCACCGCCCACCTCGCCCCCACGGGCGCAGGGACACCGCGGCGGCCGGTCTGAGGACCGTGTCCCACCGCAAGGGCCCTTGGTCCCCGGGGAGAGCCGACCGGCCCACTCACATCCGATGGCCGCCGCCGGACCATGAAAGGGCACGGAGGAATACGGCTCTGCCGGCCCGGCGCCGGAAGGCGGAAGGCGGGCGTTCAGTGAACGACACGTTGTCCCTGGGGCGTATCGCCGGCGTACGCGTCGGTCTGCACTGGAGCGTGCTGGTCATCGTCGTGTTCATCGCCCTCGCCCTGGCCCGTGGGCGCCTCCCGGCAGCCCACCCCGGCCATTCGGCCCTGGCCTACTGGGCGCTGGCCGTGCTGACCGCGGTGGTGTTCCTCGCCTCCCTGCTCGCCCACGAGCTCGCGCACGCGATCGTCGCACGCCGCAACAACGTGCAGGTCGACGGCATCACACTGTGGGTGCTCGGCGGAGCAGCCCGCCTGCGCAGCGAGGCTCCCACGCCCGGTGCGGAGCTGCGTATCGCCGTGGTGGGGCCGCTCACCAGCGCACTGCTGGGTGGAGTGTTCACCGGCCTCGCCGTCTGGCTGGGCGCCCTGCGTGTCTCGGGGCTGGTGGTCGAGGCCATCGCCTGGCTCGCCGGCATCAACATCGTGCTGGCCCTCTTCAATGCCCTGCCCGCCGCCCCCCTGGACGGCGGACGGCTGCTGCGCTCGTTCCTGTGGCACCGCACCGGCGACCCGTTGCGGGCGACCCGCGGTGCCACGGCCGCGGGACGGGCCCTGGGCTGGCTCATGGTGGCCGCCGGATTCGCGGCCGTGCTCTTCGCCGGCAATCTCTCGGGGATGTGGGCCGCCCTGGTGGGCTGGTTCCTCATCGCCACCGCGACGGCCGAAGCCCGCCAGGCGGAACTGCGGGGCATGCTGCAGGGTATCCCCGTCAGCCGGATCATGACCCCCACCCCGGTCTGTGTCCCCGCCGCGGTGAGCATCGCGCAGTTCCTGGCCGAGGGGCCGCTCTACCGGTACCGCCACCCCGCCTTCCCGGTGCTGACAGCCGACGGCAGCGTGGCGGGACTGGTCACGGTCGATCTCATCACCCGTGTGCCCGTGGGCGAGCGCTCGACCATGACGATCGGTGATGTGATGCGCCCGCTGTCCGAGGTCGAGACGGCCGCCCCTGACGGCATGGTCATGGACCTGCTCCCGCGCCTCGACGCGAGCACGGATCACAGGGCACTCGTCCTCGACGACGAAGGACATCTGGTCGGCATCGTCACCCGCGCGGACATCAGCCGTACTGTGGCGTGGCTGACCACCGCCGACCGCAGGCGGGGCTGAGACGGTGCCCGAGCGCGCCGGCCGCGGAACGCGGCCACGGCCGGTCGGCTGACGCGTGCCGTGCGCCGCCGCTCGTTCGCCGAACGGACGAAGGCGGACCCGGAATGGTCAGCCTGGTCACTGCCGACGAACAGGTTCGAGTGTTGTCGGGCCACAAAGCGACATTCCCCTTGCGGCGGTACCCCGGTTGCGCTGAGATGGCCCGTCTCATGGTGAGCCCGGGGCGGGGAGGGAAATGAGCGACGTGGCCGAAACAGTGCCCCGTCCCACCCACGTGGTGGGGCAGCAGGCGTGCCGGTGTGGTGCCCCGGTCGGCGCGGGTGGCCCGGGAGCCGCCGAGGAGAGGTTCCGCGGGCTGCTGGAGGCGGCGCCGGACGCCATGGTCATCGTCGACGACACCGGCACCATCAAACTCGTCAACGCCCAGACCGAAGCACTCTTCGGCTACCGCCGCGAAGAACTCCTCGGCCACCCCGTCGAACTCCTCGTCCCCGACCGCTTCCGCACCCACCACACCACACACCGCAACGCCTACGCCCACAACCAGCAAGTACGCCCCATGGGCGCCGGGCTCGACCTCTACGGACTACGCAAGGACGGCACCGAGTTCCCCGTCGAAATCAGCCTCAGCCCCCTGGAAACCGCCGACGGCCTCCTCGTCTCCGCCGCCGTACGCGACGTCAGCGAACGCAAGGCCGCCGAGGAGAGGATCAACGAGCTGGCCGCGCTGGTCGAGTCCTCACAGGACGCGATCCTCGCCAAGACCCTCGACGGCCACATCACCTACTGGAACGCGGCGGCCCAGCGGTTGTACGGGTTCACGGCGGCCGAGGCCATAGGACGCCACGTGTCCATGCTGGCGCCGCCCGACCGGCACGACGAGATCACCGCGCTGCTCGAGCGGCTGCGCCAGGGTGAGAAGGTCGAGCACTTCGAGACGCTGCGCGTCACCCGCTCCGGTGACTTGCTGGACGTCGACGTCACCCTGTGGCCGACCCGCGCTCCGGACGGAACGGTCGTCGGGATGTGCGCGATCGTCCGGGACATCAGCGACCGCAAGCGCGCCGAGGCGGAGCTGACGGAGTTGTACGAGCAGCAGCGGCACATCGCCCTCACGCTGCAGCGCAGTCTCATGGGCACACCGCCCGCCGTCCCGGGCCTCGCCACCGCCAGCCGCTACCGGCCCGCGACCCAGGGCGCCGGCGTCGGCGGGGACTGGTTCGACCTGATTCCGCTGGGTGCCGGCCGGGTCGGCGTACTGATCGGCGATGTGATGGGCCGCGGGCTGGAGGCCGCCGCCGTCATGGGCCAGCTCCGTTCCGCCTCTCACGCCCTGGCCAAGACGGGGCTGCAGCCTCGTCAGCTCATGCAGGCGCTGGACACCGTCGTCGCCGATCTCGACGTCCCGGACCAGTTGGTCACCTGCTGCTATCTGGTCATCGCCGCCGATGTGGGTGAGGTGACCATTTGCTCCGCCGGGCACCTGCCCGTTCTCGTCGCCGTCCCCGGTGAGGGTGCGCGGACCCTCACCGCTCCCGTGAACGCGCCCCTCGGCGTCGGCGGCGTGATCTACGAGCAGTGCTCCACCACGATCGAGCGGGGCGCCACCCTCGTGCTCTACACGGACGGTCTGGTCGAGACTCCGGGCAGCGACATCGAGGACCAGCTCACCCAGCTCGTCGCCACCCTCGACAAGCTCGCGACCGCGGCCCCCGACCTGGAAGCGGTCGCCGACCACGTCCTGACGACCCTGCTGCCCGACGCCGACGGCCACGACGACGTCACGCTCCTGCTGACGCAGTTGCCCGCCGCGCCGCTGGCCACGGCCGCGACGGACCTGCCCGCCGTGCCGGAGTCCGTACCGACGGGCCGTGACTTCCTCGACAGGATGCTCGCCAGATGGGACTGCCCGGCCAGGAGGGACGACGCACGTCTCCTGCTCTCCGAAGTCCTCACCAACGCGGTGCGACACGCTCAGGGGCCGATCGGAATGCACATGTGCCGCACGGACACCGACCTCACTGTCGAGATCAGCGACAACAGCCCCCACCTGCCCCAGCCTCGCCTCGCGGCCGAGGACGAGGAGTCCGGGCGCGGCCTGGTCCTCGTCCGCGCCCTGGCCGACGACTGGGGCGTACGCCCCACGGACGAGGGGAAGACGACGTGGTTCAGCCTCAAGTTGTGAGGATGCGCCCCAGGGACGGGCGGAGCTCTCCGCCCGTCCCGGAGTCGATGGACCTCAGGCGCCCCAGGCCCAGTCGGCGACCTCGGGCATGTCCAGACCGTGCTCGCGGATCCAGGCATGGTGACGGGTGCGGGCATCGACCATCTGCTGGCGCACGTCGGCGGCTCGAACGGCGAGTCCGGGTACGCGGTCGATGACGTCCATCACCAGCCGGTAGCGGTCGAGGTCGTTGCGGACCACCATGTCGAACGGCGTGGTCGTCGTGCCGGACTCCTTGTAGCCGCGCACGTGCAGGTTCGGATGGCCGGTGCGACGGTAGGCGAGGCGGTGGATCAGCCACGGGTAACCGTGATACGCGAAGATGACGGGCTTGTCCGTGGTGAAGAGACCGTCGTACTCGAAGTCGGTCATGCCGTGCGGATGTTCCTCTCGCGGCAGCAGCCGGGTCATGTCGACCACGTTGACCACACGGACCGCGAGCCGGGGCAGATGGCGGCGGAGCAACTGCGCGGCCGCCAGCACCTCCTGGGTCGGCACGTCGCCCGCGCAGGCCAGCACCACGTCCGGCTCGGCGCCGTTCTCGGTGCCCGCCCACTCCCAGATCCCGGCGCCGCGCGCGCAGTGGACACGGGCCTGGTCCATGGAGAGCCAGTCGAAGCACGGCTGCTTCCCCGCCACGATCACATTGACGTAGTCCCGGCTACGCAGCGCGTGGTCGGCAACGGACAGCAGCGTGTTGGCGTCCGGGGGCAGGTAGACACGCACGACCTCGGGACTCTTGTTCAGGACGTGGTCGACGAAACCGGGGTCCTGGTGGGAGAAGCCGTTGTGGTCCTGGCGCCACACGTGCGAGGTCAGCAGGTAGTTGAGTGAGGCGACCGGGGCGCGCCAGGTCAGGCTCCTCGACGTCTTCAGCCACTTGATGTGCTGGTTCACCATCGAGTCGACGATGTGCACGAACGCCTCGTAGCAGGAGAACAGTCCGTGCCGTCCGGTGAGCAGGTAGCCCTCCAGCCAGCCCTGGCAGAGGTGTTCGGACAGGATCTCCATCACCCGTCCGTGCCGGTCGAGGTGTTCGTCCACCTGAAGCACTTCGGCCTGCCAGGCCTTGCCGCTGGCGTCGAAGACGGCCTGGAGCCGGTTGGAGGCGGTCTCGTCCGGCCCGACCAGGCGGAAGTCCCGCCGGGCGGTGGTGTCCTTCATGATCCGTTCGAGGAGGTCACCGAGGACGCGGGTGGGCTCGTGCAGGGTGACGCCGGGCTTGTCGACGGGCACCGCGAACTCGTCCAGGGGCGGGATGGGCAGGTCACGGACGAGCAGACCGCCGTTGGCGTGCGGGGTCGCGCCCAGCCGCCGGGTGCCCGCGGGGACGCAGGCCAGCACGTCGGCGCGCGGGCGGCCGTCGGCGTCGAAAAGTTCCTCGGGCCGGTACGAGCGCAGCCACGCCTCCAACTGCCTGAGATGTTCGGGGTTTTCGCGGACCCCCGGCAACGGGACCTGGTGCGCGCGCCACGTGCCCTCGACGGGTTCACCGTCCACCTCCGCCGGCCCGGTCCAGCCCTTCGGGGTGCGCAGCACGATCATCGGCCAGTGTGCGCGGTCCGTGTTGCCCGCCTGGCGTGCCGTCTGTTGCAGCAGGGCGATGCGGTCCAGCGCCGTATCGAGGGCTTCCGCCATGGCCCGGTGGACGTGGACGGGGTCGTCGCCGCTGACGTGGATCGGCTCATGACCGTATCCCCGTAGCAGCGCGTCGAGTTCGGGCTCCGGGAGGCGGGACAGCACGGTCGGGTTGGCGATCTTGTAGCCGTTGAGGTGGAGGATCGGCAGCACCGCACCGTCGTTGACGGGGTCGAGGAACTTGTTGGAGTGCCAGGAGGCGGCCAGCGGCCCGGTCTCCGCCTCGCCGTCGCCGATCACGCAGGCGACCAGCAGATCCGGGTTGTCGAGGGCGGCCCCGTACGCGTGGGCGAGCGAGTAGCCCAGCTCGCCACCCTCGTGGATGGAGCCCGGTACCTCCGGCGCCACATGGCTCGGGACACCGCCGGGGAACGAGAACTGCCGAAACAGCTCCGCCATCCCCGCGGCGTCCCGTGTGACGTCCGGGTAGGTCTGCGTGTAGCTGCCCTCCAGCCAGGAGTTGGCGAGCACGGACGGCCCACCGTGCCCGGGTCCCCAGACGCACAGCGCATCGAGGCCGCGTGCCTTGATGACGCGGTTGAGGTGGGTGTACACCAGGTTGAGTCCGGGCGAGGTGCCCCAGTGGCCCAGCAGTCGCGGCTTGATGTGCTCGGGCTTCAGCGGCTCGGTCAGCAGCGGGTTGGACATCAGGTAGATCTGGCCCGCGGCCAGGTAGTTGGCGGCCCGCCAGTGGGCGTCCAGGGTACGCAGTTCCTCGTCGGTCAGTGTGGTGTCGCTCTGGTGTTCGGCCTTGGACATGGGTGACTCCACGGGTCGTCTACGGTGCTCGTCGGGCTCGGCAGGCACCAGCCTGCCGGTACGGAGGCCGCCGGTCATGCCTGCTGGGGTACGACGGCGACGGGGCGGGTGCGTTGGTGCGGCACGATGCCGGAGGTGCGACCGGAGTCGCGGGCCGAAGTGCCCCGGGCAGCGGCGGACGCCCACGACCAGCGGGCCGGCGTCGTGGGAGGCGTCCAGCGGCGATCCCCATGAAGGCCATCATCGCGATCCCGGCGAGGACCGCAATGCGGCGTACGAGGCCGCCTGGCCGGGTCGCGGCCGATGCCGGCCAGTGGGGCCATGAACGGTCCCCCCGGCCAGGCCGGGACCGTCGGCCGTCGGCCGGGCCCCGTGACCTGCCGGTCTCTCACCGGACGGGCAGTTCGGGCCGGACGAGCGTGCCCGACCTGCCGTGAATGATGTCGTACGCCGCGTCGAGGGCGCCGATCGCGGCGAGGCCCCCGGTGCGTTCGACGAACTGCGCCGCGGCCTGTGTCTTGGGCCCCATCGAGGCGTCCGGGTACCGACCGTCGCGCAGTTCGGCGGGGGTGATGTCGAGCACGGGCCGCTGGTCCGGTGTGCGGTAGCCCTCGTAGACGTACGGGACGTCGGTGAGGATGAGCAGGAAGTCCGCCTTGAGGTCCTCGGCGAGCAGCGCCGCGGTGTGGTCCTTGTCGATGACGGCCTGCGCACCGCTCAGCGTGCCGGTGACAGGGTCGGCGGTGACGGGAACGCCTCCGCCTCCGGCGCAGACGACCAGCGTGCCCGCCGTGAGCAGTTCGCGGATGGTTTCCGTCTCCATGACCAGTTCGGGCGCCGGCGAGGCGACGACGCGCCGCCAGCCTGTGGTGTCGCGCGCGATGTGCCAGCCGTGCCGACGCGCCAGTGACCGGGCGAGTTCCGGCGAGTACACCTGGCCGACGAACTTCGTCGGCCGACGGAAGGCGGGATCGTTCGCCCGTACCAGGGTGTGGGTGACGAGCGCGACGACCCGGCGGCCCGGGAGGGCGTTGTGCAGGGTGCGGACCAGCAGGGAACCGATCAGGCCCTCGGTCTGCGCGCCGAGCAGGTCCAGCGGGTAGGGAGCGCGCAGCGTGGGGTCGGCGGCGCTCTCGACGGCGAGCAGACCGATCTGCGGGCCGTTGCCGTGGGTGATGACGAGTTCATGATCGCGGGCCAGCGCCGCGAGGGCGGTGGACACGCGGTCGATGTTCGACCGCTGCACTTCCGCGTCGGGGCGCTCACCCCGGTGCAGCAGGGCGTTGCCGCCGAGGGCGACGACGATGCGCATGGTTCAGTCCTCCATGGTGGCGGGCAGGGACGGCAGGCAGCGAGCGCATCGACTTCGCGTCCGGGTTGCCGGTGGCGCCGCCGGCGCGGCGTCCTGTCGTCGCCCTGGTGCGGAAACAGACGGCCGCCGCAGAGCCGGTCCAGGCACGATCCTTCTGCGCGCGTGTCGCCTACGGAACGGACCGGGCGTCCCTGGCTTCAGGGCCGAATGGCCCTACCGGGGTGGGGTCGCACGCCGTTCGATGGAGGCCGCTCCGCTCGTCGCGCCAGGCAGCCGCCCCGACCGCGACACCCACTGAGGTACGGCCCCCTACGGAAGACCGCCATGTCCACCGAGAACCCCGATGACACCGCCGCGAAGCCACGTCACAGCGTCCGCATCGACGCCGCGGAGGCGCTGCGGCTGGTGGGGCAGGTGTCACTCGGCAGGCTCGTCTTCACCCGGCACGCACTGCCGACGATCCGTCCTGTCAACCATGTCCTGCACGACGGCGACATCGTCATCCGCACCCACGAGGGCGCGGCCCTGACCTCCCGCGCCCAGGAAGCGGACGGCAAAGGCGTTGTCGTGGCGTACGAGGCCGACTCCATCGACCCGGACACGCACCTCGGCTGGAGCGTCGTGGTCACCGGCTACGCCCGCCCTGTCACCGATCCGGTCGAACTCTCCTACTACCGCTCGGTGTTGAGCCCCTGGGTCAACGGGACCATGGACCATGCGTTCCGTATCCGCCCCGACCTGGTCACCGGCATCCGGCTCACCGCCCCGCCCGCCGAGAGCTAGGGTCTCCTCCCCGTCGATCAGGCGTGCGGGACGACGGCGACCGGGCACCCGGCGTGGTGGAGCAGGGCGTGCACGACGGAACCGATGTGTGTGCCGAGGTGCACTTCCCCCGTCCGGCGCCCCACGACGACGAGGCAGGCGCCGGCGGAAGCGCGTACCAGTTCCGTGGCGGGCCGCCCCTCGATGACGGTCTCGGCCACCGGGACGTCGGGGAACTTCTCGCGCCAGGGGCGCAGCATCGCGACGAGGGCGTGTTCCTTCTCGGCGAGCGGTTCCGGTTCGGCGAGCGGTCGCGGTTCGGGCGCTGTGCCCGAGCGGCCGGCGGCTGCGTGCGTCGGCCCCGCACTGAAGGCATGGATCACGTGCAGCGCGGCGCCGCGCCGCCGCGCGGAGTCGAAGGCGAACCCGATCGGTTCGTCAGCGGGGTGCCGGACGTCCAGACCGAGGACGACGTCACGGTAGGGGATCTCGGGTATCTCGTGGGGCGAGACCCCGTTCAGGGCGGGCAGGTGTTCGTCGGCGGAGGTCTCCCCGGCGCGTACGAGTACCACGGGGCCCGGGGACCTGGCGACGACGCGCTGGGACACCGAGCCGACCACGAATCCCGTGATGGGGCCGAGGCCACGGGATCCGAGGACCAGGACCTCCGACTCCTCGGCCGCCGCGACAAGGGCGGTGACCGCGGACTCGGCCGGCAGCAGTTCCTCCGTCGGCAGCCCGGGACGCGCGACACGGACGCTGCGGACCGCTCGCTGCAGGATCTCCTCGGCCAGATCGCGCCGGGTGGCGTCCGCCGGCGCGGAGGGCACCCGGTTGGGCTGCGGCGTCCAGGCGTGCATGAGCCGCAGCGTGCCACCACGGCGCAGGGCTTCCCTGGCGGCCCAGTGGGCGGCGGCGAGGCTCTCGTCGGATTCGTCGACTCCTGCGGTGACGTACCGGACCATGGTGCGCACCTCCTGCGTCCGGGCTCTCCTGCCGAGTCGAGCTTTGTGCAGGTGCGGCCTTCTGCGCAGGGGCCGCACAGACTCATCAGGGGGCCGGGTGGCCCATGGTCCGCGCCGGTACGCGGGGGACACGCTGAAGGCGTCGGGTCCCCGATGCATCAGGAGGCTGTCATGCCCGCTCCCACGACAACCAGCACGCTGCGCGCTCTGCCCGCCGAGCACCGCGAGCGGTTGATGCACACCGCACGTGAGGTGTCCTTCCCCCAGGGAACGCGGTTGTTCGAGGAAGGAGGGCGTGCCGACCGCTTCTGGATCATCCGCACCGGCACGGTCGACCTCGACATGCACGTGCCCGGCCGACGAGCCGCCGTCATCGAGACCCTGGGCCGCGACGAACTGGTCGGCTGGTCCTGGCTGTTCGGCCCACATGCCTGGCACATGGGCGCGGAGGCGACGACCCTGGTACGGGCCTACGAGTTCGACGGCACGGCGGTCCTCTCGATGTGCCAGGACGATCCGCTGCTCGGCCTCGCTGTCGCCCGTTGGGTCGGCGGCATCGTCGCCCACCGCCTGAACTCGGCCCGGACACGGCTGCTGGACCTCTACGCCCCGTACGGCAGCGGGCGCTGATCCCGTACGTACGGTGAGGAGATGCCATGCACGGCAGTCCGCTCATCGTCAGTGACGTGATGACCCACACGGTCGCCGCCATCGGCCGCCGCGCGCCCTTCAAGGAGATCGTGCGGATGATGCAGGACTGGAAGGTCAGCGCCCTGCCCGTCCTGGAGGGCGAAGGCCGCGTCGTCGGTGTCGTCTCGGAGGCCGACCTCCTGCCCAAGGAGGGGGTCCGCGACGGCGAGCCCGGCCCGGGTGGTCCAGGGTTCCCCGAGGCAGGGATCGGCCAGGCCGAAAGCAGCCCCTTCGCCCGGCTGCGCGGCCTCACCCGCCGCCCCAAGGCCGACGCGGTGACGGCGGGCGACCTGATGACCTCTCCGGCTCTCACCGTCCGCGCGGATGCGACGCTCGCGCAGGCGGCGCGGACCATGGCCCGCGCCAAGGTCAAGCGGCTGCCCGTCGTGGACGAGTTGGGGATGCTGGAGGGCATCGTCAGCCGGGGGGATCTACTGAAGGTGTTCCTGCGGCGCGACGAGGAGATCGCGGAGGAGGTCCGGCGGGCGGTGGTGTCGTATCTCTTCCCCGCGCCGGTGTCAGCCGTACGCGTCGATGTGGAGGACGGGGTCGTGAAGCTCGGCGGCCGCATCGGTGACACCTCCTTGGTCCCGGTGGCCGCGCGGTTGGCGCGGGCTGTCGAGGGCGTCGTGGATGTGGAGTTCGACCTCGTGGAACCGGCGGCCGGTCCGGCGTAGACCCGCACCGAGCACAGTCCACGGCCGGTGTTCGCCGATCTGTCGCCCACCCCGGCTCCGCCGGAAAAAGCGGTCGGCCCCAGGTGGGAGGACCAGTGAGGAAACGTCGAGGTACCGTTGGGGCCGGTCGGCCCTAGTGCTTCCGGTCCCCGGCAGGTGATGATCTCGGCACCGGCAGTCCGCAGTCCGTCCTCCACCGGAAACGAGAGGTCCTCATGGCCGAGGCACGCACCTTCACCGAGCAGAACCCGATCCGGGTCTTTCTGCTGGACGACCATGAGGTCGTACGTCGCGGCCTGGCCGACCTGTTGGACGCCGAACCCGACATCTCGGTGGTCGGGGACGCCGACACGGTTGAGCACGCCCTCGCCCGTGGCCCGGCGGTACGGCCGCACGTGGCCGTCCTCGACGTGCGTCTCCCCGACGGGGACGGCATCACCGTCTGCCGTGAGCTGCGCAGCCGGATGCCGGAGCTGGCCTGCCTGATGCTGACGTCGTTCGACGACGAGGACGCGCTGCTCGACGCGATCATGGCCGGGGCCTCGGGGTACGTCCTCAAGCAGATCAGGGGCTCCGATCTGCTCTCGGCGGTCCGCACGGTCGCCTCCGGGCAGTCCATGCTCGACCCCGCGACAACCGCCCGGCTGATGCGCTCGCTGCGCGCCGACACCACCGAGCAGCCGACGATGGCACCCGAGCTGGCCAGCCTGTCTCCGCGCGAGCGGGACATCCTGGCGCTGATCGGAGACGGACTCACCAACCGCGAGATCGGCAAGAAGCTCTACCTGTCGGAGAAGACCGTCAAGAACCACATCTCCCGGCTGCTCGCCAAGCTCGGCGTACAACGCCGTGTGCAGGCCGCGGTCCTCGCCTCCCACCTCGAACCGCCGACGTCCGGGGACCGCTCCGCCCTGTGAGCCCGGGACGTTAGGGCCGACGAGAGGCCGCATGGCCCCTGCTCGCTTCCCTCCCGGGACGCCACGCTGGGACTGGTCATCGACCAGCCCCGCGGATCCTCGCAGTGGGGCGGGGAGGAGTTCCGATGAACTCGGCGAGTCTGGACGTCGCGGCCCTGGAGACCCTGGTCTCCGCCGCGGTCGCCGCGCCCAGCATCCACAACGCGCGGTCCTGGCGGCTCCGTCTCGACCCGGACTCCGTCACGCTCGAGATCCGCACCGCGACGGACCATGCGCCACACCACGTCGACCCGGCGGGACGCGCCCTGCATCTCGCGGCGGGTTGCGCGGTTCTCAATCTGCGGGTGGCGGTGGCGCACTTCGGCTGGGAACCGGTCACCCGGCTGCTGCCCCGGCCCGATGAGCCTGATCTGCTGGCCACGGTACAGATCGCCGGCGGGAGCGGGAACGCCTCGGTCCTCGGCCTGTACGACGCTCTGTGGCGCAGGCACAGCAGTCGCTTCCCGTTCTCCGGCCGACCGCTGCCCGGTGCCGTGCTCGGTGAACTCGCCGACGCGGCCCGCGCCGAGGGAGCACTGCTGAGCCGCCCCACGCGACAGCAGACCGAGCGTCTGCTGGAGCTGACCGGGGAGGCGGAAGGCCGCACCATGGCCGGCCGGGCGGCGGAGATCCGCCCCTGGGCGCGCGGTCCGCACCCCGCGGCCCTCGACAGGCCGGCGGAGCCATTGGGGCCGCAGGGCTGCCGGGACCGGATCCCCCGAGGCTTCCCCGCGCACCGGCACCCGGCCGCGGGGGCGGTTCGGCGCTTCGAGAAACGGCCCCTGCTCGCCGTGGTGACCACCGAGCACGACCAGCGGATCGACTGGCTGCGTGCCGGTCAGGCACTGGAGCGGGTCCTGCTGGTGGCCACGGCTCACGGCGTACGGACTTCGCTGCTCCACCAGGCTCTCGAGTGGCCCGACCTGCGCGCCCGCCTCAGGCCCTGGTCGAGCGGCCTCGGTCACGCCCAGATGGTGGTCCGTCTCGGTTACGGTCCGGAGGCCCCCGCATCGGCGCGCCACGCCGCGCAGGAGGTGCTGGCGCCCCAACGGGCAACGCTCTCCCCGTCGCGACGCCGATCACGTTCTCCCAGGCTCGGCTTCTCCCCCACGCTCGGCTTCGCCTGAGCCGGGGTACCGGCCGAGGGCACCGTGCGGTCAGCCGCCCACCGGCTCCACCGGGACACGCCACACCAGCCGTGTCCCGCCGCCCTCCCGACGTTCACCCAGCACGAACGTGCCGTCCAGTGCGAGGGCACGCTCCTGAAGATTCCTCAGCCCACTGTGCGCTACGTTTTCGGGCACCCCACAGCCGTCATCGGACACCGTGAGCGTCAACTCGCCCTCCGCACACCGCAGATGGACATCGACCGAGCGGGCCCCGGCGTGCCGGGCCACATTGCTCAGGGCCTCGCCGAGCACGGCGATCACATGATCCGCCACGTCTCCGGGGACGTCCGTGTCCACCAGCCCTTCGATCCTCAGCGCGGGGCTGAAGCCCAGCGAGCCGGCCGACGCCGTCACCGTCTCGGACACCCGCATGCGCAGCCCGGCCTCCTCTTTCGCTCCGCCGCCATGCGCACGGAGCCCGAAGATGGTGGACCGGATGATCTTGATGGTCTCGTCGAGGTCGTCGACGGTCCGCGACAGCCGCTCCACGGCCTCGGGGTGGTCGACGAACCGCTGCGTGCTCTGCAGGGTCATGCCGGCCGCGAACAGTCGCTGGATGGCCAGGTCGTGCAGGTCGCGGGCGATCCGGTCACGGTCCTGCAGCAGCGCGATCTGTTCCGCGTCCCGGCGCCGCTCGGCCAGCTCCAGCGCAAGCGCCGCCTGCCCGGCGAACCCGAGCAGTGGGCCCGAGTCCGCGTCCGTGAACGGCGTACGCCCCTCCGCGCGTCCCAGCAGCAGCACCCCGATGGACTTGCCGCCCGCGCCCAGTGGCACCCCGACCACGGGCCCCAGCCCGGTCCACAGGGCCGACTCGGCGTCGATCCGGGAATCCTGCCGGATGTCGGCGCTGACCACCGGTTCCGATGTGCTCAGGACGGCTTCCACGAAACCGTCCTGCCCGGACATCACAAAGCCGCGGCGCCGCTCCGCAGCGAGACCGACCGCGAGCAGCGGCTGCAGTACGTCCTCTCCGGGCACCCGCTCGGCGATCATCCCCACGTCGGCGGAGGCGATCTCCTGCGCCCGCTCCACGATCAGCTCCAGCACGCCCGTGCTCGGCTCACCCGACAAAAGGGCGCTGGTGACCTGGGAACTCGCCCTCAGCCAGCGCTCCCGCAGCCGCGCATCCTCGTACAACCGGGCGTTCTCGATGGCGACACCGGCCGCCACCGCCAGAGTGGAGAGCACCGACTCGTCCTCGGCGTCGAACTCCGCGGCGCTCCGTTTCTCGGTGAGGTAGAGGTTTCCGAAGACCTGGTCGCGCACCCGGATGGGCACGCCGAGGAAAGAGCGCATCGGAGGATGGTGGGCCGGGAAACCGTAGGAGGCGGGGTGCTCCGAGAGTTCGGAGAGCCGCAGCGGCTCCGGATGGCGGATCAGTTCCCCGAGGATGCCGTGCCCGCTGGGCAGGTCCCCGATCTCCGTGCGCTTGTCCTCGCTGATGCCGACGGTGAGGAACTCCGAGAGCATGTGGTCGTCGCCGATGACGCCCAGCGCGCCGTACTCGGCGTCCACGAGTACCACGGCCGCCTCGACGATGCTCCGCAGCACATGGGGCAGATCCAGCTCCCGGCCGACCGACAGCACGGCCTCCAGGAGGTTGTGCACCCGGTCCTGGGTGCCACGTGCCGCGTCGATGCGGGCCTGCAGCTCGTCCAGCAGTTCATCCAGCCGCAACTTGGGCAGGTGCTGCTCCGAGTGCACGCTCCCTTCCCCGCTCATCGCTTCCTCCGACCGACTCACGCAGCCAAGGTGCGGATCGACGGCACCTCTCCGGCCCTCACGATACTGGGTGACACACGCGATCGAAGACCCGCGCTCACCTGGGGCGGCCTCTTGGACCTCCGCCGCGACAAGATCACTCCCCGTGCCGGACACGGGGACACTACTGCGAGAGAACCGATCCTTCCAGTGCGCGTTGCATGCCACCCCCTGTCCGGTTTGCCCCTACTGTGCTGTGAAGACGCCCGACGGTTCGGACACTGGAGGTTGTGGTGGCGGATGCGGGTGGTCCGGGGGCCGGACCGGGGCGGGCTCGACGAGCAGGCGGTGTGGTGCTGGGCAGCCGGCCGTCCCACTCCGTGCGCTTCGCCCGGCGCGCTGCGGCCTCCCCGGCGGCCGATCGGACGGTGGTCCGCTGGCTGTGCGTCGCCGCCGCCTACGCCTGGCGTCTGGTTCTCGTCGGATTCGTCGTCTACGGCATCTTCACCGTCCTGGGCCGCTTCCAGCTCATCGCGGTGGCCCTGTTTCTCTCGCTCATCATCACCTCGGTCCTGCGCCCTCCCACCGATCTGCTGAGCCGATGGATCCCCCGTCCCGTCGCTGTGGCCGTCGCCCTTGTCGGCAGCCTGCTGCTCCTGCTCGCCCTGTTCGCCCTCGTGGGCAATGCGGTGGTGGGCGAGTGGGCGACGCTGTCCAAAGAGTTCCGCGGCGGCATCCAGCAGATCGAACACTGGCTCGAGCGCCCTCCGTTCCGGCTCAGCCCCGGCAGGCTCTCCGAACTGCACAAGCAGATCGTCCACTATCTCTCCGTCCACCGCGCCGGTCTGCTCAGCGGTGCGGTCAGCGGCCTCGGCCGGGTCGTCGAAGTGGCCACCGGTGTCGCGCTCTCGCTCTTCGCGTCCGTCTTCTTCCTCCACTCCGGCGAACGCCTGTGGTGCTGGGCGCGCGACCAGTTGCTGCCCCGGTCCGCGCGGCAGGTCTGGGACAGGGCGGGGCACGCGGCGTGGCGCACCTTCGCCGGGTACACACGCGGCATCATCATCGTGGCGGCCAGCAACGCCGTGCTCGTGGGCATCGGCCTGCTCGTGCTGCGGGTGCCGCTCGCACTGCCGCTCACCCTGCTGGAGTTCTTCGCCACGTTCGTACCGCTCGTCGGTTCGCCGGTCGCACTCAGCGTGGCCACCGTGATCGCCCTCGCCGGGCGCGGACCCATCATCGCCGGGGCCGTGCTGCTGATGATCGTCATCATCGGGGAGATCGAGGGACATGTCCTGCATCCCCTCGTGCTGAGCTGGGCGGTCCGCCTGCACCCGCTCGTGGTCGGCGTCTCAGTGATCGCGGGCAGCATCGTCGCGGGCGTGATCGGTGCCATCGTGGCGGTCCCGTTCGTCTCCGTCGTCTGGGCAGTACTCCAGGCGCTGCGGCCGGCGCCCACCTGACGGGCGGCAGATACCCACGGCACGCCGTGTCGTGCCACGCTGACCTGGAAGGGGCGGCGGCACGTCGGCCTGGAGCACGGGAGGCGATGTGGTCCCTGACGAGCGCGATACACGTCAACCCGGAACAGAACACTCACGGGGACTGAGGCGCAGGAAGTTCCTCGAGGTGTGCGCAGGCGTGGGGCTCGTCTCGGCCACTGCGGCCGCCTGCGACCACTCCCCTCCCGCACGCGGAGGTCACCGGGCCTCCGCATCCCGCCGGCCCGAGGCGGAACGGGACCGCCCGGGGACACCCGATTGGCGTATCCGGTCGCAAGGGCCTCCCGCGGCTGTCGCCGGCTACACCGACCGAGTGAGCGTTACACCGGGCGAAGAGTGCGGTCTGTTCGTCTCGACGACGGCGGCCTCCTTCCGTGTCTCGGCGTTCCGCGTGGGCTGGTACGGCGGGGCCCAGGCCCGGCTCGTCTGGTCCTCCGGGCGCGTCCCGGGCCGCGCGCAGCCGGGACCGCGCATCCTGTCCGGCACCCGCACAGTGCGCGCGGACTGGAAGCGCACTCTCACGTTCGGCACGGCCGGGTGGCCGGAGGGCGCGTATTTGCTGCGGTTGGAGGCGGACAACGGACATCAGCGCTACATCCCGCTCGTGGTGCGCTCCGCGCAGGGCGGTGGCCGTACGGTGCTGATGCACGCCCCGGCCACCTGGCAGGCGTACAACCAGTGGGGCGGCTACAGTCTCTACGCCGGCGCCTCCGGCGCGTATGCCACCCGCTCCCTCGCCGTCAGCTTCGACCGGCCCTACGACGCCGAGGGTGCGGAGAAGTTCCTGGTGTACGAACGGGCGGCGGTGGTCCTGGCCGAACGGCTCGGAATCCCCCTGGCGTACACCACCGGCATGGACGTGCACCGCGACCCGGGGATCCTGCACGGCGCCAGCGCCGTCATCTGCCTTGGCCACGACGAGTACTGGACCCCTGAGCAACGGCAGCACGTCACCGCGGCACGCGACGCCGGCACCAATATCGCCTTCCTTGGCGCCAACACCTGCTTCCGTCGCATCCGGCTCGAAGAGAACGGGACACGACCCGAGCGCACGGTCGTCTGCTACAAGTCCTCCGTCCGGTCCGACCCCTGCTACTCGACTCACCCCACCCTGGCGACGACCGACTTCCGCCAGACACCGGCGGCCGACCCCGAGTCGTCACTCACGGGCGTGCTCTACGAGGGTTACCCGACGGACGCGCCGTATGTCGTCCACGCGGCGGATCAGTGGGTGTACGAGGGGACGGGCGTACGAGCCGGAGACGGCTTCGACCACCTGGTCGGCGTCGAGTACGACCGGGTCACCCCGGGTGCGCCGGTCCCCGAACCGCTCGAGATCACAGCCCACTCGCCCCTGGTGTGCAACGGGCGGCGCAGCCACAGTGACTCGGCGTACTACACGGTCCGCAGCGGCGCGGGCGTCTTCGCCACCGGCACCATGCGCTGGGTGGAGGGGCTCATGGCAGGTACCCCCGACGGCGGCCGCGACCACGGCATGGACGCCCGTACCCGCACCTTCGTGACCCGCACGACGGAGAACCTGCTGCGCGCGTTCGCCCAGGGCCCTGCCGCTCACCACCGTCCCGCTCCGCGCACGAACGTCGGTGAGCTGTACAAGAGGGGCTCGGCCTGAATCCGACATGGCAGCGGGACGGCCAGTAGGGCCGTCCCACAGCTACCTCACACCCGCCGGACTCCACGTTCCCAGGCCGTCGACCAGGGGGATTCCAGAAGTCCGGCCGGAGTACTAGAAGACTCATGAAGATCTTGTTGAGGGGCTGTCCGGCCGCAGGCCGGGCGGCCCCTTGGTCTATGCGGTGGCCGCGCTGATCGTCCAGGTGCTGCCTGCGCGGGTGAGTCCGAGGTTGATCAGTCGGCGGAGGTTGAGGGCGGCGGCTCGGG
>NZ_JBSFLQ010000058.1:0-36047 GCF_053599115.1 Streptomyces sp. NPDC001020
CTCGAAGTCGGAGGCGGCCTGCGCGGCCTTGGCGCGGGTCTCCTCGAAGAGGGCGTCCGCCTCCTCGCGCTTCCACGGTGATGCGGTGTGCCCGGGAGCTGCTCCCGGGCACACCGCATCGCGCGCCGCCCAGGGGTCAGCCGATACCGAAGGGCTGGCCCATCTGGCCGTAGCCGAAGGACGGCTGCTGGTAGTGCGGGAACTGGCCCTGCTGGCTCTGCTGGAGCAGCGTCACGATGGCGGTCGGCAGCGCCTGCTGCACGGACTGCTCCACCGCGCTCCGGATGCCCGCGTGCAGCGTGTGGTGCATCGCGACGGCGAGGTAGGGGTGCGCCTGCTGGGCCATGCCCTGCTGCTGGAGCTGATGCTGGACCTGCTGGATCTCCTGAAGCGTCTGCTGCATGCGCTGCGCGACCTGCTGGCTCGCCTGCTGACAGGCCTGCTGGATCGCCTGCTGGACCACCTGGGCGATCTGCTGCTGCGGCCCGCTGATCTGCTGGCCGAACTGCTGCATGGGCTGGGTTCCGGTCATCACCGACATGAATGCTCCGTTCGATGCCATCACAAGGAAGCCGACATAAGGGTCTATGTGGGCTTTGTCGGGAGATTCCGACGCCCTGAAGCTAAGGTCGCGCCGCGTCGGCCGCAATCGGATGACCGCCTCCGCGGGCGGAGATCGCGGCCGGACGACGGCTCGTACGGCAAGCAGACGCGCCCGGCAGGACCGTTGCCAGGCCAGGTGGCCGCCCGCGGATCGGCGTTCGCGACGACGGGGACGGCGCCGCCGACCGAGTGAACCTCCTCGGCGGCCTCCATCGGCGGGACCCGCCGACTCACGGCGGCCCTGGTGTCGAGGGTGGAACACCGAAGAGAACTCCCCGAGCGGCGGGTCGAGTTCGGACCGTTGTGCGCGGTACGCGAGCACGGCGGCGAGGGCCACCGACAGCCTGATGAGGGCGGTCAGTCCAGGCCACTCCCGTACGGCCTCGTAAGGATCTCCAGATTGTGACCGTTCGGGTCGTCGAAGTACGCCCCGCGCCCCCCGTCCCTGTGGTTGATCTCGCCTGGGCGGCTGTGGTGCGGGTCCGCCCAGTACGTCAGGCCCGCCGAGCGAATACGAGCGAAGATCGCGTCGAAGTCGTCATCGGAGACCAGGAACGCGTAGTGCTGCGGAGTGATCGCCCCGGCGGTGTCCATGTAGTCCAGCGTCACGCCGTTCGGGACCTGCACCGGTATGAACGGGCCGTACTGAGGCTCCACCTCCAGACCCAGCATCTCCGCGAGGAACTGTGCCGACGCCTGCTTGTCGTGCGCGGCGACGATGGTGTGGTTGAGTTCTATGGACATGGGTCGGGCCTCCTGCCCCCTCGCTGCCAGAACCACTTCCCACGCTAGGACAACCACCCCGGACGACACATCCGTCTCCCGGCCGTTCCCCTCCGACCCGCGACCGAAGTCTGCGGCCCTACGCCCTACCGCACACGTCCAAGGCAAGCCTTGGCTTACCTTTCAGGGCCTGGCCGTCCGGCAGGCGCCCGCAAAAAGCGGACGGCCCGCCGGAAGCTCTACTTCCGGCGGGCCGTCCGCTACAGGGTCACTTGCCTACAGGGGTCACTTGCCGAGCACCGCGTTGTAGATCGAGATCGTCGACGTGTTGCCCTTCGTGTCGACGATCTTGGCGCGGAACGAGAGGCCCTTGCCCTTCTTCGGGTTCTTGTAGGTGATCTTGCCCTTCTTCACGGTCACCTTGGTCCAGGTCTTGCCGGAGTTGTACGACACGTACACCGACAGGGTCTTGAGACCCTTGCCCGCGGCCGAGCCCTGAACCGAGACCGGGGTCGTGACCTTCTTACCGGCCGCGACGCGGCTGTCCAGGCCGGTGGTCGCGGCGAAGCGGATCGTCGAGGCGGGCAGCTTCGCCCACCGGCTGTTCTTGGACTTGAACGTCCAGCTCGCGTCGACCCGGCTGGACACTGCGGCGACCTTGGCGCTACGAGTGACCGAGGTCGTCAGCTTGTACGAGGCCTCGCCGGCCGGGACCTTGAAGCTCTCCCCGCCCAGCGGGTCCGTGTTCGAGCCGACCTTGGCGCCGTTGCGGTACAGCGTCGTCTTGGCCGACGAGAAGAGCGAGGTCCCGAGGTGCGTCTGCCCGTCGGTGACCATCGGCAGGTCGCCGAAGATCTCGTTGCCCTCACGGTAGATGCCGGAGTAGGCGTTGACCCGCGGCCCGAACACGGCCGTGTTGAAGGTCTTGGTGTAGCTCTTGCCCGGCTTGAAGAGCTGCGGGGCACCGAGCGTGTAGTACGCGTCCAGGATCGGGAAGCCGTCCGCGTCCGTCTTGCCCGAGAACTGCAGGAAGTCGAGCGACCACCGGGCCTGTTCCCCGGTCGACACATACAGCGTGCGCGTGCTGCGCAGCTTCTGTCCGACTACGGCCCCGAAGGCGCCGGCGTTGGGCAGCTCGCCCACCGGCACCACCGCTCCTGTCTTACCGGAAGCCGACGCGCCCAGGTTCGCCTTCACCGTGGCGAACTCGCTCGCCTTGAAGTGGCGGACCTTGGCGCCCACGATCTTCTTGACCTTGGCATGGGTCACCGCGTCGTACTCGGCGGCGGCGCCCTTGGACCACTGGCCGTACCAGGTCTGGGACAGGCCGCTGACCTCGGGGCCGAGGTGCGCCATGCGGATGTCCTTGAAGGAGCCCCAGTCCAACTCGGAGCCGCCGACCGGCGAGTAGTCATAGGACAGAGCCGCAGCCAGCGGTTTGGCCTTGGCGTCCGCCACCGTGATGTCCGCCGCCTTGGCCTTGCGGGCGTCGAGCGTCACCGTGACGTTCTTGGTGACGTCCAGCTTGGGCTGGACCAGCCAGTCGACGCCGCCCTTGAAGCCCACCAGATCCTTGATCACAAACGACTCCAGCAGGTACGTGCCCTTGGGTACGCGCACGGTCACCGTGCCGGAGCTCGCCGGTGCCGTGAATTCGCGCCACTTGCCGAGGCCCGCGAAGCCGTACAGGTCGGTGAAGTAACCGGCCGCCGGCTTGCCGTCCCGCCCGATGTGCTTGAGCGTCACGTTGTACGACTCCACCTCGCGCACCACGGCCGCGGCCGTCCGCACGCTCTGGCCGCCGCCGGTCGCCGTCACGTACGCCGAGTACGCGCCGTCCGTGCTGCCATTCAGCTTGGTGTCGACGGTGACGGGCACCGACGCCGTGCCACCGGCCGGGACGGTGACCTCCTGCGAGCCAAGCGTGAAGAAGCCGACGGGTGCCGGCCGGCCCTTGGGGTCGGTGGCGGTCAGGGAGAGCGCCAGGGTGACGTCACTCTCGCCCAGGTTGCGGTACGTCAGCTCCTTGGTGACCGGCTTGTCATCGGTGTGCGGCCACTGCGCGATGCCGAAGCTCAGCGACGACGGCTCGGCGAGAACCATCTGCTTGATCGCCCGGTCCACCGCGATCCGGCCCGAACCCTGCTGGAACGGGGTGTAGTTGCCGCCCTTCGCGGAGCCCGTCAACGCGGACTTCAGCTCGGCGAACGTCCAGTCGGGGTGCTGCTGCTTGAGCAGAGCGGCGGCGCCCGCGACATGCGGGGTCGCCATCGACGTACCCGAGATGGTCATATAGCCGGCCGGCTTCTCGCCGACCTCCTTGCCGATGGCGTTGCCCGCGGCCGCGGCGGCGGTGATGTCCGCGCCGGGCGCGGTGACGTCGGGCTTGATGGCGCCGTCGAGGCCGGGGCCGCGGCTGGAGAAGTCGGCCAGCTTGTTGCCCCCGTCGACGGCACCGACGGTGAGCGCGTCGGCCGCGCTGCCCGGGGAGTCGACGGTCTGGTCGCCGGCTTCGCCCTCGTTGCCGGCGGCGATCGCGAAGAGGATGCCGTTCTGCTCGGAGAGCTTGTTCACCTCGGACTCGAGCGGGTCGATCCCGGGCGCGTCGGGGCCGCCCAGGCTGAGGTTGACGATGTCGGCGCCCTGCTGGGCCGCCCACTCCATGCCCGCGAGGATGCCGGAGTCTTCGCCGTACCCGTCGTCGTTCAGGACCTTGCCGCTGAGGATCTTGGCGCCGGGTGCGACGCCCTTGTACTTGCCGTTCGACTTCGCACCGGTGCCCGCCGCGATGGACGCCACGTGCGTGCCGTGTCCGACCTTGTCGGCGGTGCCGGCGGCGGTGGAGAAGTTCTTGGCCGCGCTCACCTGGCCCTTGAGGTCCGGGTGGTTGGCGTCGACGCCCGTGTCCAGGACGGCGATCTTGACGCCCTTGCCGTTGTACCCGGCGGCCCATGCAGTGGGAGCGCCGATCTGGGGCACCGACTTGTCGAGGCTGGCCTTGCGGACGCCGTCGAGCCAGACGTGCGCGATACCAGAGGCGGTGGTGTCGCC
Organism: Streptomyces sp. NPDC001020; assembly: GCF_053599115.1. Lineage (NCBI taxonomy): Bacteria > Bacillati > Actinomycetota > Actinomycetes > Kitasatosporales > Streptomycetaceae > Streptomyces > Streptomyces sp. NPDC001020. Next base: position 4,378 of record NZ_JBSFLQ010000058.1, read on the forward strand.
GTCGGTGACGGCCTTCCACAACCCGGGCGCGCCCTGCCGCCGCGTCTGCACCGCGTCCGCGTTCAGGGACTTCAGGGTCCGGCGGAGCGTGCCCGCCTCGCGGACGTCGGCCTTCGCGGTGCTCGCCGTGCCCTTGTAGCCGACGATGACCTTCAGGCCGTCACGCTGGTTCTTGCGACTGCGAGAGGTATTGAGTTCGGTGACGTCGAACAGACGTCGATCCAGCTTTCCGGTGGCGATCATGGCGGCCGCATCGGCCGGCATCACATAGGTGTGGCCGTGGACCTTGCGGACCTGGATCGGAACGTTTTCGCGGCCCTTCGCCCGCTCCAGGCCCACGACACGGCCCTTGGCGTCGACGGCGACACGGTCACCGGTGATCAGCGTGATGCGGTGCTTGGCCGTGAGAGCGGCTGTGCTCCTGCCGGACGCGGCCTCGGGCTTCGCCGATGCGGGGCTGGTCATACCCGCCGCCAGCGCCACGGCTGCCGCCGTGGCGACGGTCGCCGCGCACGCTCTTTTCACTTGTCTGCGCAAAACTCCCCCTGGAGATAAGGCACCGAATGATCCCCATTCATCCGGTCGGGGGTAGTCCCACACATGTGTACGCCACCCCCCGGAGTACGCAGTATGCCGGGAAAGCGATCAGAGCCTCAATGGAGTTCCCGATAACGAGTTGGGGTCGACTGCGCTGAGTGGGACTCAGGAGGCCGTGTTCTCCGTGACCGTGATCCTCCCCTTGCGGATGGTCGCGAGCCGCGGCGCCTCTTCGCGATCGTGGAGTCGTGGGTGACCATCACGAAGGTGAGCCCGTGCTCCTTGCACAGGGACTCCAGCACGTCCATGATCTCGTCGCGCGTGGACTCGTCGAGGTTTCCGGTGGGTTCGTCGGCGAGCAACACCTTCGGCCGCTTCACCAGCGCCCGGGCGATGGCGACGCGCCGCTGCTGACCACCTGGCAGTTCGGCGGGCAGGTGGCCGAGTTATGAAGGCACCCTGATGAACCGTTGAGCCCGCGCTGACAGAACGATGAGAAGCGTGCCCTGCGCCTCGGCGTGGCGGTGCGGACACCAGCGCGCCCGCCGCCCCCGAGAGGGGCGGCGGGCGCGCGGTGAAGTGGTGGGGTGCCGCGGAAGGTTCGGCGTCAGGCGGCCGAACCCGCCTTCCACTGGGACCAGTTCATGTTCCAGCCGTTGAGGCCGTTGTCCGGGGCGATCGTCTTGTCGCCGGTGTTCTGGACGACCACCACGTCACCGATGAGCGAGTGGTTGAAGAACCACGCGCCCGAGGTGTTCGGGTCGCCGGCACCCTTGGCGTCCGCCAGGCCGACGCAGCCGTGGCTGGTGTTCGCCACGCCGAAGATGCCCCTGCCCCAGTAGTTGCCGTGGATGAAGGTGCCGGAGGTGCTCAGGCGCATGGCGTGCGGCACGTCCTTGATGTCGTACTCGCCCTTGCCGTCACTGCCCTTGAAGCCGACGGTCGCGCCGTCCATCCGGGTCTCCTTGAACTTCTGGGAGATCACCATCTGGCCTTCGTACGTCTTGTTCTGCGGCGAGCCCGCGGAGATGGGGATGGTCTTGACGACCTTGCCGTCCTGCGTGACCTTCATCTGCTTGGTCCGCGCGTCGACGTACGAGACCTGGTTGCGGCCGATCTTGAAGGTGACGGTCTTCTGCTGTACTCCGTACACACCCTTCGCACCCTCGACGCCGTCGAGGTCGAGCTTCAGTGTGACGGTGGAGCCTTCCTTCCAGTACTGCTCGGGGCGGAAGTCGAGCCGGTTGGCGCTGAACCAGTGACCGACGACCTCCTGCCCGCTGCTGGAGGTCACGGTGATCTTCTTCTGGACGTCGGCCTGGTTGGTGATCGCCTTGTCGAAGTTGATCGAGACCGGCATGCCCACGCCGACGGTCGAGCCGTCCTCCGGCGTGAAGTTGCCTATGAAGGAGTGGGCCGGGGCGACGGTCGTGAAGGTGGCGTTCTCGTGTGCGTCGCGACCCTCGGAGTCCTGGGCGGTCACGGCGATCTTGTAAGTCGTCGCCCGCTCCAGCCGGCTGCTGGGCGCCCAGCTCTTCTTGTCGGCGGATATCTGTCCGGCGACGGACGCGCCGGACGTGGTGGTCATGGCGACGTTGGTCAGCGTCCCCTTGTCGACCGTGACCTTGGCGGCGTTGTTGATGGAGGCGTTGTCGGAGCCGTCCGCCGGCGTGATCTTGATCTGCGCCTCGGAGGCCTTCTTGGCGGCCGCCTCATCGACCTTGGCCTGCGAGGTGGCATCGCCACCGCCGCCACTGGCCGCTTCGTTGCCTCCGCTGCACGCGGTGAGCACGAGCATCCCGCCGAGCAGTGCGGACGCGGCCGTCAGGGCCTTGCGCCGCTTACTGTCCGTCATCACACGCTTCTCCATCGTTGCCGAATTCCCCAAAACCACATAGGTCCCCGCAGGAACCACCAACGCTCCGGACAGTCCGCCCCGTTCCACATCTCGGGGAGATGTGGGACACACCACGCCGGTCCAACGGGTGCGCGGGGCACCTCCGCGTCGCACGGGACGTCAGGGAGCACCTCTTGAGACGATGCGACCCCGGGCGCCGGTTGCCGCCCGGGGTCACGTTTTCTCCACAACATGTCAGCCGAGGCCGGCCTCCTCGTCGTCATCGTCCTCACCGAGGGCCCATTCCGGCGCATCAGGGTCATAGTCGATCAGCTCGCTGCTCCAAGAGGCCTGGGCGAGTTCGACGCCCGGCACCTCGCCGACCAGGTCGGCCGGGTCGACGAGGTAGGCCAGCGCCTCGGCAGTGTCCTCCGTCACCGCGCTCTCGGTGTACGTGCGCTCACCCTCGGGCATGTCCGGATCATCCGCGACACGGCACAGCGCGGCCTTGGTGACGGCGTCCTCGTCGTCGACCTGGACGACCAGTTCCACACGAAGGCGGACATAGCGTGATGTCTCAGAAGTACTCATGGCGGGCAGCGTACGGCCCGGAGCGGACGCTCAGAGGGTGCGACTTCCCCACGACCCGCGGCGTTCACTAGCATCGACCCACACGGCCAATTCGCAAGAACCACAGGGGGATCGGTATTTCGTGTCCGCCGCACGTCGATCGTCGTCCACCGCACGCCGGACGCTGCTGACCGCCGCCATCGCGGGAACCCTGCTGGGCGCCCTCTGGTTCGTCCCGTCCGCGGGCGCGGCACCGCACACGTCCGAAGAGCGAACGCAGACATCCACAGCCGGGAACGCCACCACGGACCCGGTGGGGGCAGACGTCCAACTCGCCGACACGGGGTCCGTTGACACGACGCCGTACGTGGTGGGAGGCACCGTCTTCCTGTGCCTGGGCGCGGGCTTCGTGACGTACTCGGTGCGCCGGGAACGCATGAGGGTGTACTGAGGGCCGCCGTCCGCCGTCGCGTTCATCGACAACGGCCCCCACCGCCGAGCGGTCAGGCCAGCGGCCCGGTGATCCCCTCGACGGCCGCCACGAGCCGGCCCGCCCGTACGAACCCGTCCGCCGCCGCGAGATCCGGGGCCAGGAATCGGTCCGGGCCCGGACCCGCGGCGCCCGCCTCACGCAGCGCGCTGATCGCCGCCCGGGTCGCCGGGGCCGGAGTCAGGCCCTCGCGCAGTTCGACGGCCCGTGCCGCCGTGTAGAGCTCGATCGCCAGCACCCGGGTCAGGTTGTCCACCGCCGTGCGCAGCTTGCGCGCCGCCGACCAGCCCATCGAGACATGGTCCTCCTGCATCGCGGAGGACGGGATGGAGTCGGCGGAGGCCGGCACGGCGAGCCGCTTCATCTCGCTGACCAGCGCCGCCTGCGTGTACTGGGCGATCATCAGACCCGAGTCGACACCCGCGTCGTCCGCGAGGAAGGGCGGCAGGCCGTGCGAGCGGTTCTTGTCGAGCAGCCGGTCCGTGCGGCGTTCCGCGATCGACGCCAGGTCCGCCGCTGCGATCGCGAGGAAGTCCAGGACGTACGCCACCGGCGCGCCGTGGAAGTTGCCGTTCGACTCGACGCGCCCTTCCTCGGGCAGGACCACCGGGTTGTCGACCGCCGACGCCAGTTCGCGCTCGGCGACCAGGCGGGCGTGCGCCAGGGTGTCCCGGCCCGCGCCCGCGACCTGCGGGGCACAGCGGACCGAGTACGCGTCCTGCACGCGCGGCGCGTCGTCCTGGTGATGGCCCGTCAGGCCGGAGCCCTTGAGCACCGCGCGCATGTTGGCGGCCGACGCGCCCTGTCCTGGGTGCGGGCGGATCGCGTGCAGCTCCGGCGCCAGCACCTTGTCCGTGCCGAGCAGCGCCTCCAGCGAGAGTGCCGCTGTGACGTCAGCCGACTTGTACAGCGCTTCCAGGTCCGCCAGCGCCATGATCAGCATGCCGAGCATGCCGTCGGTGCCGTTGAGGAGCGCGAGCCCCTCCTTCTCGCGCAGTTCGACAGGGGCGATGCCGTGCTCGGCGAGGAGTTCGGCGGCGGGCCTCACGGTGCCGTCGGGGCCTTCGGCCTCACCCTCGCCCATGAGCGTCAGCGCGCAGTGGGACAGCGGCGCCAGGTCGCCGGAGCAGCCGAGCGAACCGTATTCGTGCACGACCGGGGTGATGCCGGCATTGAGGATGTCCGCCATCGTCCGCGCGACCTCGGGGCGGACCCCGGTGTGTCCCGAGCAGACGGTCTTCAGCCGCAGGAACATCAGGGCGCGGACGACCTCCCGCTCGACCCGCGGGCCCATGCCGGCCGCGTGCGAACGGACGATGTTGCGCTGTAGCTGGGCGCGCAGCTCCTGGCTGATGTGCCGGGTGGCGAGCGCCCCGAACCCGGTGCTGACCCCGTACACGGGGTCCGGCTTCGCCGCCAGCGCGTCCACGATCTCGCGAGCCTGCGCCAGAGCCGCCAGAGCCTCCTCGGAGAGCTCGATCCGGGCGTCCGCGCGGGCCACGGCGAGCACGTCGGACGCGGTGACCCCGGACGTCCCCACCACCACAGTGTGCATATCCATATTCAGGAGCGTACGCAGTGAATTCGATGATGTCACTAGTGGATTGCGGGTCGGCCCCTTACCGGACCGAAGGGGGCGCGCGCAGCTCCGGCGGGGCAGCCGGCGCTCAGGACCCACGCCCACGGAACCGACGGCGCTCCCCCGCGGGCGGAGGCGTGTCGGCCAGGCGTACGACCGGGTCGTCGGGCCCCTCACGGCCCGCGACCACGGGCTTCGCGGCACCCAGCGCCTTGGCGCGGTACTGGGCCGCGTCCGCGAGCCGGAACAGCCGACGGGCCGAGCGGACCGGCCCGATGGGGTCCAGGGTCGAGGCGACCCCGCAGGCGACGCCGTCACCGAGTTCGAGCTCAGCCGCGCGGCGGCAGATCTCGTCGGCGATCCGGACCACCTCGTCGGCCGACGGGCCGACGGCCAGGAGACAGAACTCGTCCCCGCCGAGGCGCGCGACGAGGGTTTCCGGCAGCATGGCGCCGCACAGCGAGAGGACGGACCCGAAGCGTTCCAGCAGCCGGTCGCCCACGGCGTGCCCCTGGGTGTCGTTGACCCGCTTGAGCCCGTTGAGATCACAGACGACGAGCGAGACCCCGACCGCCTCCTCACGGTGCCGTTCGATCGCCTCGTCGAGGCGTACGTCGACGGCGCGACGGTTGGCGAGTCCGGTGAGGGCGTCGGTGAAGGCGAGCCGACGCGCCTCCTCCAGACGTTCGGTCTGGGCGATGCCGGCGGCGACCACGGAGGCGAGGACGGTGGCGAAGTCGGCGTCGGCACGGTCGAACGCGGGGGCACCGACCGGACGGGCCACATACAACTCCCCCCAGGCACGGCCATGCAGCACCAGGGGCGCGACGACGCAGCAGCCGCGGCGGCGCCGACGCAGGGCGGCCACACGCTGGTGGCAGTACCCGGCGTGGCCCGCGGCCTGGCCGTCCGCCGTCTCCACCCAGGCGCTCGGCCCTCCGCCGCCCGCCCAGCGCTCGTGCAGGAACTCGGTGATCTCCGGGAACTGGTGCACCGGGTACGCCTCGTGCTCCGGGAACTCCTCCTCGTCGGCCGCGCGCTCCCCCACGTTGACCAGGACCCGCAGCCGCCCCAGCTCGCGCTCCCACACGGAGAGCGCGGCGAAGCTCCCGGCGAGCGCCCGGCAGGCGCCGAGCGCGGCGGCCTGCCAGGACTCCCGCGGAGTGTGCGCCGCCGCCATCCCCTGCGCCAGCGCCACCACGGCCCTCAGCCGACTGTCCTCACCCATCCCTCCAGGCTAGGGACGTTCAGGACAATGTGGGACATCGATGCGGCGATCAGGGTGCGGACGCCGTGGGGCTCCTGCCAGCGGCGAACAGCGCGTCGGGGGCCTCGCGGCTACTCTCCCGGCCAGCGGGGGCTGCGCTTCTCGTTGAAGGCCGCCACGCCCTCCGCCCGGTCCCCCGAGAACGCCACCGACCGCCATGCCGCGTCCTCGACCTCGAGACCGGTCCGCAGGTCCAGGCCGTGCCCCAGCCGCAGGGCGCGCTTCGCGGCACGCAGGCCCACGGGGGAGTTCGCGGCGATACGGCCCGCGAGGGCGAGCGCCTCCTCGCGGTCTCGGCCCTCCGGTACGAGCTCGTCGACCAGGCCCAGCTCCCGCGCCTCGGCCGCCTCCAGGCGCCGCGCAGTGAAGATCAGCTCCGCCGCGCGCGCGGCGCCCACCCGGCGGGGCAGCAGCTGTGTGCCGCCACCGCCGGGGATCACGCCGACGGACACCTCGGGCAGGCCGACCACCGCCGTGCGGTCCGCCACGATCAGGTCGCAGGACAGCGCCAGCTCGAAGCCGCCGCCCAGCGCGAAACCGTGCACAGCGGCGACCGTCGGCATCGGCAGCTCCAGAACGCCCGTGTAGGCGGCGCGCGCGTGGGGCCGCTGGCGCATCAGGTCGGCGTCCGTGAAGGAGTTGCGCTCCTTCAGGTCGGCGCCCACGCAGAAGGCCCGCTCGTGCGTCGACGTCAGCACCGTCACCCGGGCGTCCCGGTCGGCGGCCAGGTGGTCGCACGCCTCGCCGATCGAGCGCGCCATCTGCGTGGACACCGCGTTCATCGCCTTGGGCCGGTCGAGCGCCAGCTCCGCGACATACCCGTGCCGCCGTACGACGACGTACTCGCCGAACCGCCGCCCGTCGCCCTGCTCCGCCATGACACCCTCCCGGTTAACGCGGGTTAACTATCGACGCCCCGATCATCGCAGCCGAAGCGGCCCGGCGAAAGCCGCCGCGGGACTCGCGCGGACACGGGCCACTCGTCCCCGTTCGGGTGACATTCGGGCGTCTTCATCCCGCCCGCCTTCCACTGGCACATAGCCTGCGCACCGTCATGACGCAGGGGGGAGCGCGGACGCACCGGGAGGAGCGACCATGACGACGGACCCGGCCACCACGGAGACCACGTCGACGGCACACGGCACTCCCGATCCCCTCCGGCGCCGCCCGACGGGCCGGCACCGCAAGCCCCGCTCCCGGCGCACGGTGCTCACCGTCGGCGGGTTCGCGCTCGCCGCCGGGGCACTGAGCCTCCTACGCCTGGTACCCGAGTCGGTGACGAGCGGGGGCGGGGCCGCGGAGGCCGAGCCCCGGATCGGCACCACCGCCGCCACCAGCACGGTGGACACGGTCGCCGCCGTGCCGTCCACGCGCGCCGCGAGCCGCTCCGCGGGCGCCGTCATGGGAGGGGTCGGTGCGCGCCCGAGCGCGCCGACCACCGCGCACCCCTCCTCGCCGGTCCCGCGTCACTCCGATCCCGCGACCGGCATCCCCGAGGCGCCCGCGACGTCCACGGCCACCTCTCAGGCTCCCGCGCCCCCGGAGCCGACGACGTCCGCGACGCTGCCGCCCACGCCGTCCCCGACCACGACCACCCGAGCCCCCGACCCGGCCGCGAGCACCCCGGGCCTGTGCCTTCCGGTCATCGGCTTGTGCGTCAACGACCCGTCCGCGTCGGACGATTGAGCCACGCCACGCGGAACGCCGCCCGTCCGCCCGGCCCGGGGCGGCCGCACCGAGGCACCGCGGCCGAAGGAAGCAGCCACTCGACCCCGGCCAACCGGCCGGGGCGTACCGACTACGCCGTCCCGTCCCGCCGCGCCAGCAGCCACGGCTCGATCACGCCGAGGCCGCGCACCGGGCGCTGCCACATGGGCTGGAGCGCGAAGCGGTACGAGGGCGGTTCCTCGCCCTCCTTCTCCGCGGCGGTCGCGGCCTCGGCGGCCTCCGTCTCGGAGGCGGGCGCCTCGCCCGTGCGGATCAGTTCCTCCGCGAACGCGCCGTCGACCAGGACCGCGTCCCGGGGAGCTATCGAGGTGAGCCGGCTCGCCAGGTTCACCGTCGTACCGAACACATCACCCATCCGGGTGGTCACCGTGCCGAAGGCGATGCCCACGCGCAGTTCCGGCATCGTCTCGTCGTGCGCCATCGTCTCGATGAGGCGGAGGGCGATCTCACTGGCCGTACCGGCGTCGTCCGCCGCGTACAGCACCTCGTCGCCGAGCGTCTTGATCAGCCGTCCGCCGTGCGCGGCGACCAGATCGGCCGCGGTCGTCTCGAACGCCTCGACGAGTTCGCCGAGTTCCTCCTCCTCCAGGCGGCGCGTCAGGCGCGTGAAGCCCACGAGGTCCGCGAAGCCGACCGCGAGGCGGCGGTCGACCATCTCCTCGTCGTCCGCGGCCTGGACGACCCGGCCGGTCGCGGCGGCGAGCTGGCGCCGCCAGACGTAGACGAGGAACTCCTCCAGCTCCGGCAGGAGCAACTCGACCAGGGGGTACGTCACCTCCGTGCGGGTCATACCGGGCTCGGGGGGCTCGGTGAGGCCCTCCAGGAAGGAGTCGATCTGCCACTCGGCCAGCCGGGCGGTGGTCTGCCCGGTCGAACGCGCCACCTGCACCGCCATCGCCTCGCTCAGCAGGCCCGCCTCCACCAGACCGGCGAGACGGCGCAACGCCAGGACATCGGCCTCCGTGAGCGCCTTGGCCTGCCCGATGTCCGCGAAGCCCATCGCCCGCCAGAACCGGGACGCCAGCTCCATCGAGACGCCCGCGCTGCGGGCCGCCTGAAAGGGGGTGTAACGGCGTTCCGCTCCCAGGATGAGCTGTTCCAGGCGGAGCGCCAGAGGGTTCTCGTCGGACTCGGCGTGTGCGTCCCGCCCCGGCTCGCCGTCGGGGGCGAGGTGTCCGCCCGTGCCCGAGCCCGTGTCGTCGACGGTCACGCGTGCTGCCCTTCCGATCTGCCGCGGTCAGGTATCGACCGCGGTCAACTCTACGGCAGGTGTGCGGTAGCTCACTCCTCAGCGGGTTGCCCCCGGCGGTGGCCGCAGGGTCCGGGCTGGCCGGGGGTCAGGGCGGTACCCGGGGTCGAGGTAGCCGTCCTGCGGGGGCTCCACCCCGGCCCCCTTTCGGCCTCGACGGCCTCGTCCTCGACGCCGGACGGGCTGCCGGAAGGCCGCCCTACGCCAGTCGCAGGTGCACGATGTCCCCCGCCCCCACCGGCTCCTGCACGCCGTCCCCCGTCGCCAGCACCAGCCGGCCGTCGCCGTCGATCGCCACCGCCTCTCCGGTGATGGACCGGTCGCCGGGCAACTCGGCCCGTACCAGGCGGCCCAGGGTCGCGCTGCCCGCCGCGTACGTCTCCTGAAGGCCGCTGGCCGCCGGGTCGCCGCCCGCGGCGACCCACCGGCGGTACCAGTCCTCCAGTGCGCGCAGCACGGCCCGCAACAGCGGGTCGCGGTCCGTGGCGCGGGCGCCCGCCAGGGCCAGGGAGCCCGCGGTGGGCACCGGAAGCTCCTCCTCATGGAGGGTGACGTTGATGCCGATGCCGATCACGACGGCGTCCTCGCCGGCGCGCTCGGCGAGAATCCCGCCGGCCTTGCGCTCCTCGTCGCCCACCGTGACGATGAGGTCGTTGGGCCACTTGAGTGCCGTGTCGACGCCCGCGGCCCGCGCGAGCCCGGACGCCACCGCCACCCCGGTGAGCAGCGGCAGCCAGCCCCAGCGGACGACGGGCACCCCGACCGGCTTGAGCAGGACCGAGAAGAACAGGCCGGAGCGTGCCGGAGCCGTCCAGGTGCGGTCGAGCCGACCGCGTGCGGCCTGCTGCTCCTCCGCGACCAGGACGGTGCCCTCGGCGGCCCGGCCGGACGTGGCGAGGGCGACGAGGTCGGTGTTGGTGGAGCCGGTGCGGGGCACCACCTCGATGCCGGTCCACAGCCCGCCCTCCCGCACCAGCGCCCGGCGTAGCGCGGCGGCATTCAGGGGCGGGCGGTCCAGGTCGGACCAGCGGCCGGCACCGCCGGAGTCGTTCGCGTCTGAGGCATCTCGGGGCATCATGCAAGCCACCCTAGGTGTGTTGAACACCGCACTGCTGATCGTCAGGCACACCACTACGCTACGGATGAGTAACCGTTCGCCCTTCTGAGCATTCTCCTAGTGCCGCGGCAGGCAGCGTTTGCCCGTCAAGGAGCGGCGTCCGGTGCGCTGCTCTCGGCGTGGCGGCCGGAAGCCCCCGTACTGGGTGTACGAGGGCTTCGGGCCGGTGCGGCGAGAGTGCGTGCCAGGCGGCGCCGCGACGGGGCAGACATCGCCTGTCGGGGCACTCGCACCTCACCCTCACGTCCCCACTGAGCAGGCAGGGAGCCGCATCCCGATGTCCGAGCCGGAAGAGATCGACATTCACACCACCGCGGGCAAGCTGGCGGACCTCCAGCGCCGGGTCCAGGAGGCGACGCACGCCGGCTCTGAGCGCGCCGTCGAGAAGCAGCACGCCAAGGGCAAGCTGACGGCCCGTGAACGGATCGAACTGCTGCTGGACGAAGGTTCCTTCGTGGAGCTCGACGAGTTCGCCCGGCACCGCACGACCAATTTCGGGCTGGAGAAGAACCGCCCGTACGGCGACGGTGTCGTGACCGGTTACGGCACGGTCGACGGCCGTCCGGTCGCCGTGTTCTCCCAGGACTTCACGGTCTTCGGTGGTGCCCTCGGCGAGGTCTACGGCCAGAAGATCGTCAAGGTGATGGACTTCGCGCTGAAGACGGGCTGTCCGGTCATCGGCATCAACGACTCCGGTGGCGCCCGCATCCAGGAGGGTGTGGCCTCCCTGGGCGCCTACGGCGAGATCTTCCGCCGCAACACCCATGCCTCCGGTGTGATCCCGCAGATCAGCCTGGTCGTCGGCCCGTGCGCGGGCGGCGCGGTCTACTCCCCCGCGATCACCGACTTCACGGTGATGGTCGACCAGACCTCGCACATGTTCATCACCGGCCCGGACGTGATCAAGACGGTCACCGGCGAGGACGTCGGCTTCGAGGAACTGGGCGGCGCCCGCACCCACAACACCGCCTCCGGCGTGGCCCACCACATGGCCGGGGACGAGAAGGACGCCATCGAGTACGTCAAGCAACTGCTGTCGTACCTGCCGTCCAACAACCTCAGCGAGCCCCCGGTCTTCCCGGAGGAGGCGGACACCTCGGTCACCGACGAGGACCGCGAGCTGGACACGATCGTCCCGGACAGCGCGAACCAGCCGTACGACATGCACACGGTGATCGAGCACGTCCTGGACGACGCCGAGTTCTTCGAGACGCAGCCGCTGTTCGCGCCGAACATCCTCACCGGCTTCGGCCGGGTCGAGGGCCACCCGGTGGGCATCGTCGCCAACCAGCCGATGCAGTTCGCCGGCTGCCTCGACATCGACGCCAGCGAGAAGGCGGCGCGTTTCGTACGCACCTGCGACGCCTTCAACGTGCCCGTGATCACCTTCGTCGACGTGCCCGGGTTCCTGCCCGGCGTCGACCAGGAGCACACCGGCATCATCCGCCGCGGCGCCAAGCTGATCTACGCCTACGCCGAGGCGACGGTCCCGCTGATCACGGTCATCACCCGCAAGGCCTTCGGCGGTGCCTACGACGTCATGGGCTCCAAGCACCTGGGCGCGGACCTGAACCTCGCCTGGCCGACCGCCCAGATCGCCGTCATGGGCGCGCAGGGCGCGGTCAACATCCTGCACCGGCGCACGATCGCCGAGGCGGACGAGCCGGAGGCGACCCGCGCACGGTTGATCCAGGAGTACGAGGACGCCCTGCTCAACCCGTACATCGCGGCCGAGCGTGGCTACATCGACGCGGTGGTCATGCCGTCCGACACCCGCCGCCATGTCGTACGCGGGCTGCGTCAGCTGCGCACGAAGCGGGAGAGCCTCCCCCCGAAGAAGCACGGCAACATCCCCCTGTAGGCCCCGGACCCCTGGAAGCGGACATGACGATCAAGGTCGTACGGGGTAACCCGACCCCTGAGGAGCTGGCCGCCGCACTGGCGGTGGTCCGAGCCCGCGCCGCGGCGGCGGCCTCCGTACCGCCCGCGGCGCGCCGTCGGGACGCCTGGGCCGACCCGGCCCGCATCGCAGGACACCGACCGCCCCAGCCGGGCCCGGCGTCCTGGTCCCGCACCTACTGGCCCGGCTGAGCCCGAGGGGCGTGGGTGACCGCACGGCCGACGTGCGGTCACCCACGCCCGAGAGCGCCTGGTCAAGTTGAGTACGCGTACTCAGGCGCCGAAGCACACCAGCGCCGCACGATCGAAGGCATGCTGTGGTCCGACCCCGACAACGAGCCGCCCAAGGAACTCCGTCGCGCTCAGGACATGTTGCGGCGGCTGGGGGTCCTCATGGCGCTCGCCATGCTGCTGGCGATGATCGTCATCGGCATCAGGTGAGGGGCGCCGATACGCTGAGCGCATGACCGATCAGCCTCGCCGCCGTCTTGTGCTCGCATCCCAGTCCCCCGCCCGGCTCGGACTGCTCCGGCAGGCCGGGCTCGAACCCGAAGTCATGGTGAGCGGGGTCGACGAGGACGCCGTCACCGCCCCCACCCCCGCGGAACTCGCGCTCGCCCTGGCGGAGGCGAAGGCCTCCGTCGTGGCGGCGAAGCCCGAGGTCATGGGTGCGCTCGTGATCGGCTGCGACTCGGTGCTCGATCTGGACGGCGAAGCCCTCGGCAAGCCCGCGGACGCGGAGGAGGCGACGGCCCGCTGGAAGGCCATGCGCGGCCGGGCGGGCACGCTCCAGACCGGCCACTGCGTCTACGACACCGTCAGCGGCCGGTACGCGTCCGCGACCGCGTCCACCGTGGTCCGTTTCGGTGAGCCGACGGACGAGGAGATCGCCGCGTACGTCGCCTCCGGCGAACCGCTCTACGTGGCCGGGGCGTTCACGCTCGACGGCCGCTCGGCGCCCTTCATCGACGGCATCGACGGCGACCACGGCAACGTCATCGGCATCTCGCTGCCGCTGGTCCGCCGACTGCTGGCCGAACTGGGCGTCGGCATCACGGAGTTGTGGGCTTCCGAGGAGGAGTGAGCCCGGAGGCCGCGGGTCAGGGCGTGACCGGTGCGGGGCCGCCGTTCCCGTGGGTCCCCGGGGTTTCGCCCTCCGACGGCGCGGCTTCCCGGGGCTCGCCCTGAGCCCCTTCGTCAGCTTCGGGACCGGTGCCCGCGGGCGGTGCGCCGGCCGTGCCCTGCTGACGGTCGTACGTCATCAGGGTCAGCAGGATCAGCCCCAACACCACCATCATGAAGGCGAACGCGCCCCAGCCGACCAGGCCGATCGCGAAGGCACCGAGCAGGCCGTGCACCACGGCGGCACTGATCAGCAGGATGCGCCAGATACCGGACGGGGAGCGGTCGCGCACGGCGGTCAGCAGGGCGGCGAGCCCGCACAGCGCGAAGTAGATCCCGAAGGCGACACCGGCCGCCTTCGACGAGACGGCCATCGTGTGCGGGTCGAGCCCGGCCAGGGACATGTCCTGCCGGTCGACGACCATGCCGAGGAACCAGTTCAGCAACGCGACGCCGAACGCCTCCACGAAAAGGACGGCCGCCACGATCCATGCCACTGGTCTGCGGACCACCGGCCCCACCCACTTTCGAGCGCGCCACGGGTTACCTCGAGTACGTTCAGGACGTCTGAACGCTACTAACGGGTAAACCTCAGGGCAAGAGGTCCGGCGAGGGCAAAGAATCGTTGGGCCATTAGTAGGGACTCAACAAAGAAACACGACCTGCGGCAGGACTACTTCATAGAGACCTCGACCACGTCGGAGGGCTAGGGTTTTCCGGTGGATCCCCATGTACGGCGGTGCGACAAGGGATTTCACAGGTGCAGTGAGCCTGGTTTCACGCTCCGTGTGGGCAAGCTCACCACTGAGGACGGGTCGAAACGTCGTGTCGGCAGTCCCTAAAATCGGCTTGTTTCAAGGAGAGGGAGCCAACGTGCGCAAGGTGTTGATCGCCAACCGTGGCGAAATCGCTGTCCGTGTCGCCCGGGCCTGCCGTGACGCCGGGATCGCGAGCGTGGCCGTGTACGCCGACCCGGACCGGGACGCCCTGCACGTCCGTGCCGCGGACGAGGCGTTCGCCCTGGGTGGTGACACCCCCGCCACCAGCTACCTGGACATCGAGAAGGTCCTGCAGGCCGCCAAGGACTCCGGCGCGGACGCCATCCACCCGGGCTACGGCTTCCTTTCCGAGAACGCGCACTTCGCCCAGGCCGTCCTGGACGCCGGCCTGATCTGGATCGGCCCGCCGCCGCAGGCCATCCGCGACCTGGGCGACAAGGTCGCCGCCCGTCACATCGCACAGCGTGCCGGCGCTCCCCTGGTCGCCGGTACCTCCGACCCGGTCTCCGGGGCCGACGAGGTCGTCGCCTTCGCCGAGGAGCACGGCCTGCCCATCGCCATCAAGGCCGCCTTCGGCGGTGGCGGGCGCGGCCTGAAGGTCGCCCGCAACCTGGACGAGGTTCCCGAGCTGTACGAGTCCGCGGTGCGCGAGGCCGTCGCGGCCTTCGGTCGCGGCGAGTGCTTCGTCGAGCGCTACCTCGACAAGCCCCGCCACGTGGAGACCCAGTGCCTGGCCGACCAGCACGGCAACGTGGTCGTCGTCTCCACCCGTGACTGCTCCCTCCAGCGCCGCCACCAGAAGCTGGTCGAGGAGGCGCCCGCCCCGTTCCTGAACGAGAAGCAGACCGCCGAGCTGTACCGGGCGTCGAAGGCCATCCTCAAGGAGGCCGGCTACGTGGGCGCGGGCACGGTGGAATTCCTCGTCGGCGTGGACGGCACGATCTCCTTCCTCGAGGTCAACACCCGCCTCCAGGTCGAGCACCCGGTCACCGAGGAGGTCGCCGGCATCGACCTGGTGCGCGAGATGTTCCGCATCGCCGACGGCGAGGAACTGGGCTACGGCGACCCCGAACTGCGCGGCCACTCCTTCGAGTTCCGCATCAACGGCGAGGACCCCGGCCGCAACTTCCTGCCCGCCCCCGGCACCGTGACCACCTTCGCCCCGCCGGCCGGCCCGGGTGTGCGCCTGGACGCCGGTGTGGAGTCGGGTTCGGTCATCGGCCCGGCGTGGGACTCGCTGCTGGCCAAGCTGATCGTGACCGGCCGTACCCGCAAGGAGGCCCTCGAGCGGGCCGCCCGCGCGCTGGAGGAGTTCCAGGTCGAGGGCATGGCCACCGCCATCCCGTTCCACCGCGCGGTCGTCAGGGACCCCGCCTTCGCGCCGGAACTGACCGGCTCGGTCGAGCCGTTCACGGTCCACACCCGCTGGATCGAGACGGAGTTCGTCAACGAGATCAAGCCGTTCACGGCGACCGCTGAGGCGGAGGCCGAGGAGGAGTCGGGCCGCGAGACGGTCGTCGTCGAGGTCGGTGGCAAGCGCCTGGAGGTGTCCCTGCCGGCGTCGCTGGGCATGTCCCTGGCTCGTACGGGGCTGGCGGCGGGCGCCAAGCCGAAGCGGCGAGCGGCCCGCAAGTCCGGCCCTCTCGCCTCCGGTGACACCCTGGCCTCCCCCATGCAGGGCACGATCGTCAAGGTCGCTGTCGAAGAGGGCCAGGAGGTCAAGGAGGGTGACCTGGTCGTCGTCCTCGAGGCGATGAAGATGGAGCAGCCGCTGAACGCGCACAAGGCCGGCACCATCAAGGGCCTCAACGCGGAGGTCGGCGCGTCCCTCACCTCCGGCGCCGCCATCTGCGAGATCAAGGACTGACGCAGGCGTCCATCGAGACGCCCGGCGGACGCGCTGTAGCAGTGCGTCCGCCGGGCGTCTCGTTCTGCCGCCACTCCCACGCACCCCGGACCCGTACGGACCGCCGACGGACCCACCGTCCGCGCGGCCGACGGCAGAGCGCACCCCAGGCGGCTCAGGCGGAGCCGTGGCGTGCCTTCTGCCTCATCGGCGACGCAGGTCCGCGACGCGCGCGCGTTCTCCCGCGGGCTGTTCCCCGAGGACCGTCGCACTGCGCAGTTGCGGGCCGCCTGCGGGGACCTGGCCACGGCGCGGACCGGGCAGGGACACGTCCCGGCGCGGCTGACGCCCCGCCGGGACGGGATCGCCTCCCGCCGAACCGCTGCCCGACGCCCCGGCAACCGCCACCTGTACGCCCTGATCGGCAAGGGCCTGCAGTTCGGTGGCCGCACGGTCGTCGTGCGCGGGCGGCTCATCCGTCACCAGGTGGGTGATGACGTCCGTCGGCACGGTCTGGAACATCGTGTCCGCGCCGAGCTTGGTGTGGTCGGCGAGGACGACGACCTCCGCGGCCGCCTGTACCAGTGCGCGGTCGACGGACGCCGACAGCATGTTGGACGTGGAGAGCCCGCGCTCGGCGGTGAGTCCGCTCCCTGACAGGAAGGCTCTGGAGACCCTCAGCCCCTGCAGGGACTGCTCCGCACCGCTGCCGACCAGGGCGTAGTTGGAGCCGCGCAGGGTGCCGCCGGTCATCACGACCTCCACGCGATTGGCGTGGGCCAACGCCTGTGCCACCAACAGGGAGTTGGTGACCACGGTCAGCCCGGGAACCCGCGCGAGTCTGCGCGCCAGCTCCTGCGTGGTGGTACCCGCCCCGACCACGATCGCCTCGCCTTCTTCGACGAGACCCGCGGCGAGGTCGGCGATGGCCGTCTTCTCGGCGGTCGCGAGATGCGATTTCTGCGGAAAGCCGGACTCCCGCGTGAACCCGCCCGGCAGTACCGCACCGCCGTGCCGGCGGTCTAGGAGTCCTTCTGCCTCCAGTGCACGCACGTCCCGCCGTACGGTCACTTCGGAGGTCTGGACGACGCGGGCGAGCTCACGGAGCGACACGGCACCGTTCGCTCGCACCATTTCGAGGATCAATTGGCGACGTTCTGCAGCGAACACGAAACTGACAGTAACCCCAACGACCGTCTGGTTTCAGCAGTTTGCGCCGAATAACAGAAGTTGTTCGCACGGCAAGGCCGGAGGTGGTATAGGAGCTTAGGCCTCCTGCCTATGCCACACGCATCGTCGGCGACTCACCGTGACCCGCGCCACCGCCCCCGGGCCGTCAGGACTCGGCCGTGAGCTTCCGGGCGTACAACTGCCGTGCCACCTCGGCGATCGAGCCCGACAGGGACGGGTACACGGTGAAGGCGTTCGCGATCTGCTCGACCGTCAGATTGTTGTCGACCGCGATCGAGATGGGATGGATCAGTTCGGAGGCGCGCGGTGCGACGACCACACCGCCGACCACGATCCCGGTGCCGGGGCGGCAGAAGATCTTGACGAAGCCGTCGCGGATGCCCTGCATCTTGGCGCGCGGGTTGCGCAGCAGCGGCAGCTTGACGACCCGGGCGTCGATCTTGCCGGCGTCGACGTCCGCCTGGCTGTAGCCGACGGTCGCGATCTCGGGGTCGGTGAAGACGTTCGAGGAGACGGTCTTCAGGTTGAGGGGGGCCACCGCGTCGCCCAGGAAGTGGTACATGGCGATGCGTCCCTGCATGGCGGCGACGGACGCGAGGGCGAAGACGCCGGTGACGTCGCCGGCCGCGTACACGCCCGGAGCCGTCGTCCGGGAGACCTTGTCGGTCCAGATGTGCCCGGACTCGCGCAGCCTGACTCCGGCCTCCTCCAGCCCCATCCCGCTGGTGTTGGGGATGGCGCCGACGGCCATGAGGCAGTGCGAGCCCGTGATCACCCGTCCGTCGGACAGGGTGACCTCGACCCGGTCGCCGACGCGCTTGGCGGACTGTGCGCGCGAGCGGGCCATCACGTTCATGCCGCGCCGCCGGAAGACGTCCTCCAGGACGGCGGCGGCGTCGGGGTCCTCGCCGGGCAGCACGCGGTCGCGCGAGGAGACGAGGGTGACCTTGGACCCGAGGGCCTGGTAGGCGCCGGCGAACTCGGCACCGGTGACACCGGAGCCGACGACGATGAGCTCCTCGGGCAGCTCGTCGAGGTCGTAGACCTGGGTCCAGTTGAGGATCCGCTCACCGTCGGGCTGGGCGTCGGGCAGCTCGCGCGGGTGACCGCCGGTGGCGATGAGCACGGCGTCGGCGGTGAGGGTCTCCTCGCTGCCGTCCGCGGCCCGCACGACGACCTTGCGCGACCCGTCCAGGGCCTGCATGCCCTCCAGCCGGCCGCGGCCGCGCAGGACCCGGGCGCCCGCCCGGGTGACGGACGCGGTGATGTCGTGGGACTGGGCGAGCGCGAGCCGCTTCACCCGGCGGTTGACCTTGCCGAGATCCACCCCGACGACGCGCGCGACCTGCTCCAGGGGCGGGGTGTCGTCGGCGACGATGATGCCGAGCTCTTCGTACGAGGAATCGAACGTGGTCATCACCTCGGCCGTGGCGATGAGCGTCTTCGACGGCACGCAGTCGGTGAGTACCGACGCCCCGCCCAGGCCGTCGCAGTCGACGACGGTCACCTCCGCGCCGAGCTGCGCGGCCACCAGCGCCGCTTCATATCCGCCGGGTCCGCCACCGATGATCACGATCCGAGTCACGTACCCCATTGTCCCGCACGCCTCGACCGGTGCTCCTCCGGGGGAGGTGCGCGGTACTTCTGTTGCACAAGAGGCGACCGGGGTGCTGCCGTACCCTCGTCAGCATGTCGCTCTACGCCGCGTATGCCGGCAACCTCGACGCGCGACTGATGTCCCGCCGCGCACCCCACTCGCCGCTGCGCGCCACCGGCTGGATCAACGGCTGGCGGCTGACCTTCGGGGGCGAGCAGTGGGGACTCCCCTCCTCGCCCGGGACCGAGAGCTCGGGGGCGGGCTGGGAGGGCGCCCTCGCGACGATCGTGGAGGACCCGCTCACCCAGGTCTTCGTCGCGCTGTACGACATCGCCCCGATGGACGAGGACTCCATGGACCGCTGGGAGGGCGTGACCCTCGGTGTCTACCGCCGCCTGCGCGTGCGCGTGCACACACTGGACGGCGAGGAGACGGGCTGGACCTACGCCCTGAACGGCTACGAGGGCGGCCTTCCGTCGGCCCGCTATCTGGGTGAGATCGCCGACGCCGCCGAGTCCGCGGGGGCGCCGCACGACTACGTGATGGAGCTCCGCAAGCGGCCCTGCTGACGAGGACCGGTCACGGGCGAACCGGTTTTCTCCGGAAACGACAAGGCAACGATCGTGTTGCCGTCAGCCCCTCATCTACGCGCGTAGGCACTGACCGGTTACCCTCGTGCGCGTGAACGCATCTCTTCTTCCGGACGACATCCAGGGCGACCCCTACGCCGCCGCCGACGCCGCAGCCGCGCGCCTGCGCGAGCTGACGGGCGCCGAGACCCACGACGTCGCCCTCGTGATGGGCTCCGGCTGGGCTCCGGCCGTCGACGCCCTCGGCGAGCCCGAGGCCGAGTTCCAGGTCACCGAGCTGCCCGGCTTCCCGCCGCCGGCCGTCGAGGGCCACGGCGGCAAGATCCGCTCGTACCGGATCGGTGACAAGCGAGCCCTGGTCTTCCTGGGGCGCACTCACTACTACGAGGGCCGCGGGGTCGCCGCCGTCGCGCACGGCGTCCGCACCGCCGTCGCGGCCGGTGCCAAGACCATCGTTCTCACCAACGGCTGCGGCGGCCTGCGCGAGACCATGCGCCCCGGCCAGCCGGTTCTGATCAGCGACCACATCAACCTGACGGCGACCTCGCCGATCGTGGGCGCCAACTTCGTCGACCTGACCGACCTGTACTCCCCACGCCTGCGCGCCCTGTGCAAGGAGATCGACCCCTCCCTGCAGGAGGGCGTCTACGCGCAGTTCACCGGCCCGCACTACGAGACCCCGGCGGAGATCCGCATGGCCCGGGTCATCGGCGCCGACCTGGTGGGCATGTCGACGGTCCTGGAGGCGATCGCCGCGCGCGAGGCGGGCGCCGAGGTCCTGGGCATCTCGCTGGTGACCAACCTGGCCGCCGGAATGACGGGCGAGCCGCTGAACCACGAGGAGGTCCTCCAGGCGGGCCGCGACAGCGCGACGCGGATGGGAGCGTTGCTGACGCAGGTGCTGGACCGCCTGTAGGCACTCCTACGACAAGCGCCCCCGACCGCACAACGAGAGGTTGACCCGACGTGCACGACGAACTCATCGCACGGGCCAGGGCGTGGCTCGCCGAGGACCCCGACGCGGAGACCCGTGAGGAACTCGCGAGACTCATCGACGCCGGGGACCACGCCGAGCTCGCCGCACGCTTCAGCGGCACCCTCCAGTTCGGCACCGCCGGGCTTCGCGGCGAACTCGGCGCCGGCCCCATGCGCATGAACCGCTCCGTGGTCATCCGCGCCGCGGCCGGCCTCGCCGCGTACCTGAAGTCGAAGAACCAGGGCGACGGCCTCGTGGTCATCGGCTACGACGCCCGCCACAAGTCCGCCGACTTCGCTCGTGACACCGCCGCCGTGATGACCGGGGCGGGCCTCAGGGCCGCTGTGCTCCCCCGGCCCCTGCCCACCCCGGTCCTCGCCTTCGCCATCCGGCACCTGGGCGCGGTCGCCGGTGTGGAGGTCACGGCCAGCCACAACCCGCCCCGGGACAACGGCTACAAGGTCTACCTCGGCGACGGCTCGCAGATCGTGCCCCCCGCCGACGCCGAGATCGCGGCCGAGATCGACGCCCTCACCACCCTCGGCGCGATCCCCCGCCCGGACTCCGGCTGGGACACTCTGGACGACAGCGTCCTCGACGCCTACCTCGCTCGCACGGACGCCGTCCTCGCCCCGGGCTCCCCGCGTAGCGCCCGCACCGTCTACACGGCGATGCACGGCGTCGGCAAGGACGTCCTCCTCGCCGCCTTCGCCCGGGCCGGTTTCCCGGAGCCCGTCCTCGTCCCCGAGCAGGCAGAGCCCGACCCGAACTTCCCCACGGTCGCCTTCCCCAACCCGGAAGAGCCCGGCGCCATGGACCTCGCCTTCGCGAAGGCCCGTGAGACGGACCCCGACCTGGTGATCGCCAACGACCCGGACGCCGACCGCTGTGCCGTGGCCGTCAAGGACGGCGAGGACTGGCGCATGCTCCGCGGCGACGAGGTCGGCGCGCTCCTCGCCGCCCACCTGGTCGGGCGTGGCGCGCGGGGCACCTTCGCCGAGTCGATCGTCTCCTCCTCCCTCCTCGGCCGCATCGCCGAGAAGGCCGGCCTGCCGTACGAGGAGACCCTCACCGGCTTCAAGTGGATCGCCCGTGTCGAGGGCCTGCGCTACGGCTACGAGGAAGCCCTCGGCTACTGCGTCGACCCCGAGGGGGTACGCGACAAGGACGGCATCACGGCCGCGCTGCTGATCACCGAACTCGCATCCGTACTCAAGGCCGAGTCCGGCGGCGGTTCGGCGGCGGGGGGCCGCACCCTCCTCGACCTCCTCGACGACCTCGCCGTCGAGCACGGTCTGCACGCCACGGACCAGCTCTCGGTCCGGGTCGAGGACCTCTCGGTCATCGCGACCGCGATGCGCCGCCTGCGCGAGCGGCCCCCGGCCCACCTCGCGGGCCTGCCGGTCACCCGCTGCGAGGACCTTGCCAAGGGCACGGACGAGCTGCCGCCCACGGACGGCCTGCGCTACACGCTCGACGGCGCCCGCGTGATCGTCCGTCCCAGCGGCACGGAACCGAAGCTGAAGTGCTACCTGGAGGTCGTGGTCCCGGTCTCCACACATGCCGACCTTCCGGCAGCCCGCGTCAAGGCGGCCGAACTGCTGGCGTCACTCAAGCGCGACCTGTCGGCAGCGGCGGGCATCTGACCGACCGCCGTGCCCGCGGCCCCTGCGGTCGCGGGCACGGCCGGCTCAGCCCGCCGCCATCAGGATCGCCAGCACCACCGCCCCGGCCACGGCCGGTCCCACCACCTCGTACGCCCAGCGGACCGTCGGCTCGCCCTGGGCCCGCTCGGCCTTCTCATGCATCTCGGCCAGTTCGCGCAGGTCGTCCATGATCTGGTCGGTCTGGGCGCGGGTGGGCCCGGCCGGGGCCGCCGAGGAGAGGCCCTGGCGGCCCGACCTGCCCCCGCGTGCGGCCTGCGCGGCCGCCCGGCTCTGCCTCCGTGCCGCCTTCTTGCGGCCGCGCAGCGAGACGGGCACCGCCCACAACTGGTACTTGGTACCGGACGTGGCGACGACCTCGTTCGAGTAGCCGGAGCGGAGCGACGCGACCGAGCCCCAGGGCAGCACGATCACACGGAGCGGGTTGCGGATGCGCAGCCGCTCCTCGTTCGCGTACACGGCCGGGCGTATGGTGAAGGCGGTGACCAGCGGTATGCCCAGGATCATTCCGGCGAGCGCCAGCCACGGGGTGCGGCCGTGACCGTTGACCAGCGCGTCGATGCCGAGCCAGAGCACGATGGCGAGCAACAGCACGCCGCCCGCGATACCGGCGGGCGACCGGTAGA
This sequence comes from Streptomyces sp. NPDC001020, assembly GCF_053599115.1. Classification (NCBI taxonomy): domain Bacteria; kingdom Bacillati; phylum Actinomycetota; class Actinomycetes; order Kitasatosporales; family Streptomycetaceae; genus Streptomyces; species Streptomyces sp. NPDC001020. The sequence goes on from NZ_JBSFLQ010000058.1 coordinate 27,042, forward strand.
TCCGGTCCCGGGACTCAGGTGCCGAGGGTTGGTCCGGCGCGGGCGACGGGTGATCGGGGGTCGTCATGGACCCGATTCTGCATGACGAGTGCGAAGTGCTCTCCAGCCGGTACACAACCGTGCCCCGCGCGGTGCGTACCCGTGTCCGGCCCGCGCAGGGAGTGTCCCTGGGGTGTACAGCCGCTACGCGCGTAGATATGCTCGGCTGGTGACCATGCCCAGTTCCCCCAAGCTCTCGGCTCCGCTCGAGCAGGGCGGTGCCCCCACACCCGCTGCTGCACACGCGCTCACGGACCTCGCCTCGTCCGACAGCACGCTGCGCCGCTTCCTCCATGGGCTGCCCGGCGTCGACTCGGTCGGCCTGGAGGCCCGCGCAGCCTCCCTCGGCACCCGCTCCATCAAGACCACCGCGAAGGCGTACGCCATCGACCTCGCCATCTCGATGGTCGACCTGACGACGCTGGAAGGCGCGGACACCCCGGGCAAGGTCCGGGCGCTCGGCGCCAAGGCGGTGCACCCCGACCCGACGGACCGTACGGCCCCGACGACCGCGGCCGTCTGCGTCTACCCCGACATGGTGGCCGTCGCGAAGGAGGCCGTCGCGGGCTCCGGAGTGAAGGTCGCCTCGGTCGCCACCGCCTTCCCTGCGGGCCGCGCCGCACTCGGCGTGAAGCTGGCCGATGTGCGCGACGCCGTGGCCGCGGGCGCCGACGAGATCGACATGGTCATCGACCGCGGGGCTTTCCTCGCGGGCAGGTACATGAAGGTGTACGACGAGATCGTCGCCGTGAAGGAGGCCTGCGGGACGGCTCGCCTGAAGGTCATCTTCGAGACGGGCGAGCTGTCGACCTACGACAACATCCGGCGCGCCAGCTGGCTCGGCATGCTGGCGGGCGCCGACTTCATCAAGACCTCGACCGGAAAGGTCGCCGTCAACGCGACCCCGGCGAACACCCTCCTCATGCTGGAGGCCGTACGCGACTTCCGCGCTCAGACCGGCATCCAGGTCGGCGTGAAGCCCGCCGGCGGCATCCGCACCTCCAAGGACGCCGTCAAGTTCCTGGTCCTCGTCAACGAGACGGCCGGCGAGGACTGGCTGGACAACCACTGGTTCCGCTTCGGCGCCTCCTCGCTCCTGAACGACCTGCTGATGCAGCGTCAGAAGCTGGCCACCGGCCGCTACTCCGGCCCCGACTACGTGACGGTGGACTGATCACCATGGCATCCGCATTCGAGTACGCACCCGCGCCCGAGTCCCGCTCGGTCGTCGACATCGCCCCTTCCTACGGGCTGTTCATCGACGGCGAGTTCACCGAGGCGGCGGACGGCAAGGTCTTCAAGACGGTCAGCCCGTCCACCGAGGAGGTCCTCTCCGAGGTCGCCCAGGCCGGCGCGGAGGACGTCGACCGCGCGGTGAAGGCTGCCCGCAAGGCGTTCCAGACGTGGTCGGCGCTGCCCGGCTCCGAGCGCGCCAAGTACCTGTTCCGCATCGCCCGCATCATCCAGGAGCGCAGCCGCGAGCTGGCCGTCCTGGAGACGCTGGACAACGGCAAGCCGATCAGGGAGACCCGCGACGCCGACCTCCCCCTGGTCGCCGCGCACTTCTTCTACTACGCGGGCTGGGCAGACAAGCTGGACCACGCGGGCTTCGGCCCGAGCCCCCGGCCGCTGGGTGTCGCGGGCCAGGTCATCCCCTGGAACTTCCCCCTGCTGATGCTGGCGTGGAAGATCGCCCCGGCGCTGGCGACAGGCAACACGGTCGTCCTCAAGCCGGCCGAGACCACCCCCCTGTCGGCGCTCTTCTTCGCGGACATCTGCCGACAGGCGGGCCTGCCGAAGGGTGTCGTCAACATCCTTCCGGGCTACGGCGACACGGGCGCCGCGCTCGTCGCGCACCCGGACGTGAACAAGGTCGCCTTCACCGGCTCCACCGCCGTCGGCAAGGAGATCGCCCGCACGGTCGCGGGTACGCGGAAGAAGCTCACGCTCGAACTGGGAGGCAAGGGCGCGAACATCGTCTTCGACGATGCCCCGATCGACCAGGCCGTCGAGGGCATCGTGACCGGCATCTTCTTCAACCAGGGCCAGGTCTGCTGCGCGGGCTCCCGCCTCCTGGTCCAGGAGTCGATCCGGGACGAGCTGCTCGAGTCCCTGAAGCGGAGGCTCACGACGCTCCGCCTGGGCGACCCGCTCGACAAGAACACGGACATCGGCGCGATCAACTCGGCCGAGCAGCTCGCCCGGATCACCGCGCTCGCCGAACAGGGCGAGGCGGAGGGCGCCGAGCGCTGGTCCCCCTCCTGTGAACTCCCCACGTCCGGCTACTGGTTCGCGCCGACGCTCTTCACGAACGTCACCCAGGCGCACACCATCGCCCGTGACGAGATCTTCGGCCCGGTGCTGTCCGTCCTCACCTTCCGCACGCCGGAGGAGGCCGTCGCCAAGGCCAACAACACCCAGTACGGCCTGTCGGCGGGCATCTGGACGGAGAAGGGCTCCCGCATCCTGGCGGTGGCGAACAAGCTCCGGGCGGGTGTCGTCTGGTCCAACACGTTCAACAAGTTCGACCCGACCTCGCCGTTCGGCGGCTACAAGGAGTCGGGCTTCGGCCGCGAGGGCGGCCGCCACGGCCTGGAGGCGTACCTCGATGTCTGAGAAGTCCGAAACCACTGAGCGACTCTCCGTCTTCAAGACCTACAAGCTGTACGTGGGCGGGAAGTTCCCGCGTTCTGAGAGCGGCCGGGTGTACGAGGTGACCGACGCAAAGGGCAAGTGGCTGGCGAACGCGCCCCTCTCCTCCCGCAAGGACGCCCGTGACGCCGTGGTCGCCGCGCGCAAGGCGTTCGGCGCCTGGTCGGGGGCGACGGCCTACAACCGCGGCCAGATCCTCTACCGCATCGCCGAGATGCTGGAGGGGCGACGCGACCAGTTCGTGCGCGAAGTGGCCGACGCGGAAGGCCTGTCGAAGTCGAAGGCGGCGGCGCAGGTGGCCGCGACGATCGACCGCTGGGTCTGGTACGCGGGCTGGACCGACAAGATCGCCCAGGTGGTCGGCGGCGGCAACCCGGTCGCGGGCCCGTTCTTCAACCTGTCGACGCCGGAGCCGACGGGCGTGGTCGCGGTCCTCGCCCCCCAGGAGTCGTCCTTCCTCGGCCTGGTGTCGGTGATCGCCCCGGTGATCGCGACCGGCAACACAGCGGTCGTGGTGGCCTCCGAGAAGGCTCCGCTCCCCGCGCTCTCCCTGGGCGAGGTGCTGGCCACCTCCGACCTGCCGGGCGGTGTCGTGAACGTCCTCTCCGGCCGTACGGCGGAGATCGCGGCGCCGATGGCCGCCCACCAGGACGTCAACGCGATCGACCTGGCCGGTGCCGATGACGTCCTGGCGAAGGAACTGGAGATCGCGGCGGCGGACAACCTGAAGCGAGTCCTTCGCCCACAGCCTGTGGATTACTCCGCGACGCCGGGCATCGAGCGACTGACCGCGTTCCTGGAGACGAAGACGGTCTGGCACCCGACGGGATCGCTGGGCGCGTCCGGCTCGTCGTACTGAGACAGCCCCGAAACCTGAGAGCCGCGTTTCCCCTCCGGGGGGAGAGGAAACGCGGCTCTCCGTCACGAGGCCACGGGGATCCGGAAGGTCGCGGGTTCCCTGGTTCGCGCAGGCCGACCGTCGGGACCGGTCACTGCACCGATCCGAGCAGCCGACCGACCACCGGCACACTGCCGAGCGACCGCGCCTGGGCCACCGGCCGGGTCAGTGCCTGCGAGTTCAGCGGCTTGAAGTCGGCGATCTGCGTGCCGACGCCGTTGTCGAGCGGGTCGACCCCCGTGCCCGCCAGCGGGTTGGGCTTGAGGCCCGCGAGCGGACCGGTGGCGTAGCCGACGCTTCCCTTGAGCGCGCGCAGCCCCGCCTGCGGGTCGACGTGGCCGAGCGAGGAGGGCCGGGCGCGCGTCACGTCGAGGGCCTGGCCGGTGTCCGCCGACGCCGCGGCCGCACCCGCCCCCAGTGCGACGCCCGTGGTCGTGAGGGCGATGAAGGCGCGCCGGGCGGTAGGGGTGCGGGGGGAGGCGTGTCGTGCCATGGCTGCTGCCACCTTCTGCTAGCCGATAGTAATCAGTTCACCGCGTAGGGTAGTTGAGGTGTGATGTCCGTTCCAACGCCGACCCGCGGGGTCGGCGCTCCGCGCGCGATGCGTCAGACTGGTCTCTCGTGAATCCCCAACCCCCGGCTCCGGCCCGCGTCGTGCTGCTCTGTGGCCCCTCCGGTTCCGGCAAGTCCCTCGTCGCCGCCCGTTCCGGCCTGCCCGTCTTGCGACTGGACGACTTCTACAAGGAAGGCGACGACCCCACGCTGCCGCTGGTGGAAGGGAGTTCGGACATCGACTGGGACCATCCGCAGTCGTGGGACGCGGATGTCGCGGTCGCGGCCATCGCCGAACTGTGCGCCAAGGGCCGCACGACGGTGCCCGTGTACGACATCTCGCTGAGCGCGCGTACGGGCGAGGAGACCCTGCACATCGAGCGCACACCGGTGTTCATCGCGGAGGGCATCTTCGCCGCGGAGATCGTGGAGCGCTGTCGTGAGCTGGGCGTCCTCGCCGACGCGCTGTGCCTGTCACGGGGACCGTTCACCACGTTCCGCCGCCGCTTCGTGCGCGACCTCAAAGAGGGCCGCAAGTCGATCTCGTTCCTGCTGCGGCGCGGCTGGCGCCTGATGCGCGCGGAGCGGTCGATCGTCACCCGTCAGACGGCGCTGGGCGCGTACGCCTGCGACCGGGACGAGGCGCTGGCCCGGCTGGCGGCAGCGGCCGCGGTCCCGCGCGCCGGTGAGTACGGGAACCCGGTGAGCACGGCGACGTAGAACCGCACGGAGCGCAACGAGAAACGGGGCTGGACAGACCCCCCGGCCCTCCAGCCCCGCTCTCTGGTGCTCCCCCGTGATCCCCGTTGTTCCCCCCGGTTCCCCCTTTTTCCTTCCCCCGCTCCCCCGTACCCCCCCGATCCCTCAGGCGACCAGCTCCCCGAAGGACTCCTCCTCGTCACGGCCGAAGCTGAGGGCCTCGTCCTCGCGCAGCCGGCGGAGCGACCGCCAGATGCTGGACTTCACCGTGCCGACACTGATGTCGAGGATCTCCGCGATCTCCGGGTCCGTGCGGCCCTCGTAGTAGCGCAGGACCAGCATGGTGCGCTGGAGTTCCGGCAGCCGGGCGAGCGCCTGCCACAGGACGGCGCGCAGTTCGGTGCCGCGCATCGCGTCCGTGTCTCCGACGGTCTCCGGCAGCTCCTCGGTCGGATACTCGTTCAGCTTGCGGCGGCGCCACGCGCTGATGTGCAGATTGGTCATCGTCCGCCGCAGATAGCCCCCCACCGCGGCCTTGTCCGTGATCCGGTCCCACGCCCGGTACGTCGAGAACAGCGCGCTCTGCAGCAGGTCCTCGGCCTCGAAGCGGTCACCGGTCAGGTGGTAGGCGGCTGCGTACAGGGAGGCGCGGCGCTCTTCGACATAGGCGGTGAACTCCACCTCCGCCGCCGAACGACGCTCCCCCTGAGCCTCCCCGTAAGCGGCTCCCCCGTGAGCTCCACCCACGTGTGCGTCAACCACCGTCATATAGGGCTGGCGCCCCTGCTGCGTGGATGCGGTGTACTGACGCCCGGCGCCGCGAGCGCACCCCCGCCCTCCCCCGAGCTCTCGACTTCGCTCGAGCAGGGAGGTGCCCCCTCCAACACCGGACTTCTCGGCATTCCGGGTGACGTCGTGCAGACGCGTGACAACTGCGCTCGCGCTGGTGCCGTGCAGCGTGTTCATCTCGCGCCCCCCGTCATGGAGTCCGGGTCTTCGTACCGCCGTGTGGCGGCCTTGCTCATGTCGAAGAGCTTGCCGGGGTGACTTCATGGCCGTGTCCGTCGACTGTCACAGACCTGTCACAGAGGTCGTCGGGTGCCACGCCGCAACCTCACGGAGCGCAGTCGTGCAACTACAAGGACGTGTCGGCGGCCCGCGCCTTGCGGGAGGGATGTGAGGGAACACTCCAACGGTCGAAAGACGGCCGTGGTATGAGCCAGAATGGCCCTCGTGCCTTCCCTGTTGCTGATCGAGGACGACGACGCCATCCGAACGGCCCTGGAGCTCTCTTTGACGCGCCAGGGACACCGTGTGGCCACCGCTGCCACCGGCGAGGACGGTCTCAAGCTGCTGCGCGAGCAGCGCCCGGACCTGATCGTGCTGGATGTGATGCTGCCCGGCATCGACGGTTTCGAGGTGTGCCGGCGCATCCGGCGCACCGACCAGCTACCGATCATCCTGCTCACCGCGCGCAGTGACGACATCGACGTCGTGGTCGGGCTGGAGTCCGGCGCCGACGACTACGTCGTCAAGCCCGTGCAGGGACGGGTGCTGGACGCCCGGATCCGGGCCGTGCTGCGGCGCGGCGAGCGCGAGGCCAGCGACTCGGCGACGTTCGGCAGCCTGGTCATCGACCGGTCGGCGATGACCGTCACCAAGAACGGCGACGACCTCCAACTGACACCCACCGAACTGCGGTTGCTCCTGGAGCTGAGCCGGCGGCCCGGTCAGGCACTGTCGCGGCAGCAGCTGCTTCGGCTGGTGTGGGAGCACGACTACCTGGGTGACTCGCGGCTCGTCGACGCGTGCGTGCAGCGGCTGCGCGCCAAGGTCGAGGACGTGCCGTCGTCTCCCACGCTGATCCGTACGGTCCGTGGGGTCGGATACCGGCTGGACGCTCCTCAGTGACGGATCCGCAAGGCGCACTCCGCGGCTGGACCGCGGCTCGCAGGACCGTACTGTCACGCCTGCGCTTCACGAGCCTGAGGCTGCGCCTGGTCGTGGTGTTCGGGCTCGTCGCGCTGACCGCCGCCGTGTCGGCGTCCGGCATCGCCTACTGGCTCAACCGCGAGGCCGTGCTCACTCGCACCCAGGACGCGGTGCTGCGCGACTTCCAGCAGGAGATGCAGAACCGGGCGAGTTCGCTGCCGGGGCACCCGACGCAGGACGAACTGCAGCACACCGCCGGGCAGATGGCGGGCAGCAGCCAGCGCTTCAGCGTGCTGCTGATCGCGCAGGACGAGCACGGGAAGACGCTGGTCGGCAACTCCGACCTGGGTACCTTCACGCTTCGGGACGTGCCGAAGTCCCTGCAGAGGGCGGTGAACAAGCAGCAGCCGGTGTCGTCGTCCAACGAGTCCGCCTACCACCTGTACTGGCAGCGGATCACCGTGCACGACAAGCCGTACCTGGTCGGCGGCGCGAAGGTGATCGGCGGCGGCCCCACCGGCTACATGCTCAAGTCCCTGGAGCCGGAGGCCAAGGACCTCAACTCGCTGGCCTGGTCGCTCGGTATCGCCACCGGTCTCGCACTGATCGGCTCGGCGCTGCTCGCGCAGGCGGCCGCGACGACCGTGCTGAAGCCGGTGCACCGTCTCGGCAGCGCGGCCCGGCGCCTGGGCGAGGGCAAGCTGGACACCCGGCTGCGCGTGTCCGGCACGGACGAACTGGCCGACCTGTCCCGGACCTTCAACCGCGCCGCCGAGTCCCTGGAGAAGAAGGTCGCGGACATGAGCGCCCGCGAGGAGGCCTCTCGTCGCTTCGTCGCCGACATGTCCCATGAACTGCGTACTCCGCTCACGGCGATCACGGCGGTCACCGAGGTGCTGGAGGAGGAACTCGACGCGGAGACGGGCGGCATCGACCCGATGATCGAGCCGGCCGTCCGACTCGTGGTCAGCGAGACCCGGCGGCTGAACAACCTCGTCGAGAACCTGATGGAGGTCACCCGCTTCGACGCGGGCACGGCCCGGCTGGTCCTGGACGACGTGGACATCGCCGACCAGATCACCGCGTGCATCGACGCCCGCGCCTGGCTGGACGCCGTCGAACTGGACGCCGAGCGCGGCATCACGGCCCGTCTCGACCCGCGTCGCCTCGACGTGATCCTGGCCAACCTGATCGGCAACGCGCTCAAGCACGGCGGCTCACCGGTACGGGTCCGCGTCCGCGAGGAGGGCGAGGACCTGCTCATCGAGGTGCAGGACCACGGTCCCGGTATCCCCGAGGACGTCCTGCCCCATGTCTTCGACCGCTTCTACAAGGCGAGTGCCTCGCGTCCACGTTCCGAGGGCAGCGGCCTCGGCCTGTCCATCGCGCTGGAGAACGCGCACATCCATGGCGGCAGGATCACGGCCGTCAACTCGCCGGAGGGTGGGGCGATGTTCACGCTGCGCCTGCCGCGCGACGCGTCGCCGCTCATCGCGGACGAGACACGCGACAGGAACGGCACCGAGGAGAAAACCGGATGACGATGAGAGGCACCCGCCCCTGGCTCGCCGTCCCGCTGCTGGCCGCGCTGCTGGCCGGCTGCGGCATCCGCTCCACCCAGGTGCCGACGGACTTCGGCCCCGCGCCCTCCCGGGTGCCGTGCGCGTTGTCCGGCGCGGACCTGTCCACACAGACGGGCCGCGGCATCCCGGTCCAGGTCTTCCTGCTGTGCAGCTCTCAGCTGGTTGCGGCGGACCGTTCCGTGCGCATTCCGGACGGCCCCGCCGAGGCGGAGCGCCGGGTGCTGGTGGCACAGGGGCTGCTCGACCAGCTCGCCGTGCAGCCGTCGTCCGGGGAGAAGCAGGCGGGCTACACGACGGACGTGGCCGGCGGCATCCGGGTGAGCGGCCCGCGCGGCAAGGACCCGGAGGGCACGTTCCGGCTGAGCACCCGGCCGCAGGACCTCACCCCGTACGCCCTCGCACAGATCGTCTGCACCTTCGCCGGCTCCGAGGCAACCGCCGCCGAGGACGGGACCGTCGTGCTCGGCGGCCCCGACCAGCCGCCACGCCGCTACGAGTGCACCACCCAGGTGCGCTCCCGTCCGGGCACGGTGGCACCGCCGTCCAGCAAGGTCACCTAGTTGTTCTGTCCACGGAGGTTGGTGACAGGGTTCACGGTGGAGTGATCTTGAACGAGTGAGGGCCTTCCGGGTTCGGTGTGGATTGCGACAT